>DASVOS010000004.1:300000-459576 GCA_036383255.1 Gammaproteobacteria bacterium
TACGACCTGGACGCGGACGTCGCGGACCTTCCGACCCAGCAGGTGATCGTGCCGCGCAAGGGCGTGCTGGAACTGCAGCGCCTGCTTACGGACAGCGAAGATCCGGCCAAGGTCTCCTTCGGCACCAACCACGTGCGCGTGGAGCTGCCGGACCTGCGTTTCACTTCGAAGCTCATCGACGGCCGCTTCCCGGACTACGAGCGGGTGGTGCCCAAGGCAGGGGACAAGGACATCATGGCGGACCGCCAGGTGCTGCGCGATGCCCTGGGCCGCACCGCCATCCTGTCCAACGAGAAGTACCGCGGCGTGCGCCTGCAGCTCGCGCCGAACCGCCTCAAGGTCATGGCCCACAATCCCGAGCAGGAAGAGGCCGAGGACGAGGTGGAAGTGAAGTATCAGGGAGCCGAGCTCGAGATCGGCTTCAACGTGTCCTACCTGATGGACGCCCTGAGCGCGCTGCACACCGAGCAGGTCCGCATCACCCTCACGGACTCCAACAGCAGCTGCCTCATCCGCCATCCCGACAACGACAACTGCCGCTACGTCGTGATGCCCATGCGGTTATAGGACGATGCGGGGATGCATCGCAGCGCTCGCGCGTAGCGCTAAGGCGAGTCCGGGCCTGTACCGGACTCGCCGCCTAGAAAAAGCCCAGGATGGGCTTTTTCGTTCAAAGGGGTAGCAGCGCAGATGCCCTTATCCCGCCTCACGCTGCGGGACTTCCGCTGCTTCGCCGCCCTCGACCTGGATCCGGCACCCCGCGCCAACCTCATCCTCGGTGACAACGCCTCCGGCAAGACCAGCTTGCTGGAGGCGATCTTCTTCCTGAGCCGGGGCCGCTCGTTCCGTACCCCCAAGGCCGACAGCCTGACCCGCCATGAGGCGGAGGGCTTCCTGTTGAGCGGACAGGTCCAGGACGCGGGCGGCACGGCCGCCCTGGGGCTGGCCCGGCAGAGTGGGGCCCTGGAGGCCCGCATCGGAGGCGCCCCAGCCAAGAGCCTCTCGGAACTCACGGAGCGCCTGCCGGTGCAGCTCCTGGATTCCAGCGCTCACCAGCTCATCGAGGGAGGGCCCCGGCACCGCCGGCAGTTCCTGGACTGGGGGGTGTTCCACGTGGAACAAAGCTTCCTCCCGGCCTGGCGCCGTTACCAGCGGGCCCTCAAACAGCGGAATACCCTGCTGCGGCAGAAGGCCGCCGAGAACCTGCTCAAACCCTTCGAACCGGAACTGGCTGCAGCGGGCGCCTTCCTGGACCAACACCGGCGGGACTATCTGGCCCAGCTGGAGCCTGTGGCCCTGGCCTGGGCCCGGCGGCTCCTGGGGCCTGTGGAACTGAGCTTGCGCTACCAGCGGGGCTGGGGAGAGGGAAAGACCCTGGAAGAGGCGCTGGCCGCTGGCCGCGCGCGGGACCGGGAAGTGGGCACCACCCAGACCGGACCCCATCGCGCGGAGATGGCTATCTCCCTGGGGGGTGTGCCGGCCCAACAGCAAGTCTCCCGGGGCCAACAGAAGGTCTTGGCGGGCGCCTTGCTCCTGGCCCAGGCGGCTTACCTGCGCCAGGCCACCGGCCGCCAGTGCCTGCTGCTCTTGGACGATCTCGCGGCAGAACTGGACGCCGGGCACCTCAGCCGGTTCCTGGAACTGGTACGGGAGACGGAGGCCCAAGTGTTCCTCACCAGCGTGGAGGAACACCGCCTGCCGGCCTGGCCGGACGCGGTTTTGTTCCACGTGGAACACGGGGAAATCGTCAAACGGGTATAATGATAAATTGTCAGGAAAGACCTCTTCCCATGGCCGATACCAAGCGCTACGACTCCACCAACATCAAAGTCCTGAAGGGCCTCGACGCGGTGCGCAAGCGCCCGGGCATGTACATCGGCGACACCGATGACGGCACCGGCCTGCACCACATGGTCTTCGAGGTGGTGGACAACTCCATAGACGAGGCACTTGCCGGCTATTGCAGCGAAATTGAAGTCATCATTCACGAAGATGAGTCTATCTCCGTGAAAGATAACGGCCGCGGCATCCCGGTGGACATGCATAAGGAGGAGGGGCGTTCCGCCGCCGAGGTCATCATGACCATCCTGCATGCGGGCGGTAAGTTCGACGACAACTCCTACAAGGTCTCCGGCGGCCTGCACGGCGTGGGCGTGTCCGTGGTGAACGCGCTCTCGGAGCATCTGCACCTCTTCATCCGCCGCGACGGCAAGCTGCACGAGCAGGAGTACAAGGACGGCGCTCCCCAGTATCCCTTGCGCGTCGTCGGCGACGCCGAGGGCACCGGCACCGAGATCCGCTTCAAGCCCGCGGCGACGGTGTTCACCCACATCGAGTTCAACGCCGAGATCCTGGAGCGGCGCCTGCGCGAGCTCTCGTTCCTGAACTCGGGCGTGCGCATCCTGCTGCACGACCAGCGCAGCGACCGGCGCGAGACCTTCCAGTACGAGGGCGGCATCAAGGCCTTCGTCGAGCACCTCAACCGCAACAAGGAGGCGCTGCACCCCAACGTGTTCCGCTTCGTCGCCGAGAAGCAGAAGATCACGGTGGAGGTGGCGCTGCAGTGGAACGACTCCTACCAGGAGACCGTCTACTGCTTCACCAACAACATCCCGCAGCGTGACGGTGGCACCCACCTGGCGGGCTTCCGCGCCGCGCTCACCCGCACGCTCAACACCTTCATCGAGCAGTCGCCCCAGTTCAAGAAAGAGAAGATCCCCATGACCGGCGACGACGCCCGCGAGGGCCTCACCGCCATCGTCTCGGTCAAGCTGCCGGACCCCAAGTTCTCCTCCCAGACCAAGGACAAGCTGGTCTCGTCCGAGGTGAAGGGCATCGTCGAATCCCTGATGGCGGAGAAGTTCCAGGAGTTCCTCCTGGAGAGGCCGGCCGAGTCCAAGATCATCGTGGCCAAGATCATCGAGGCGGCCCGTGCCCGCGAGGCCGCGCGCAAGGCGCGCGAGATGACCCGCCGCAAGGGCGTGCTGGACATCGCCGGCCTCCCGGGCAAGCTCGCCGACTGCCAGGAGAAGGACGCGACCCTGTGCGAGATCTTCATCGTCGAGGGCGACTCCGCAGGCGGCTCCGCCAAGCAGGGCCGCGACCGCAAGTACCAGGCGATCCTGCCGCTCAAGGGCAAGATCCTCAACGTGGAGAAGGCCCGCTTCGACAAGATGCTGTCGTCCCAGGAGGTGGGCACGCTCATCACCGCGCTGGGCTGCGGCATCGGCAAGGAAGAGTTCAACCCGGACAAGCTGCGCTACCACCGCATCATCATCATGACCGACGCGGACGTGGACGGGTCTCATATACGGACGCTGTTATTGACGTTCTTCTACCGGCAGATGCCGGAGCTCCTGGCCCGCGGCCACATCTACATTGCCCAGCCGCCGCTCTACAAGGTGAAGCGCGGCAAGAGCGAGCAGTACGTGAAGGACGACGTCGAGCTGAACAGCATGCTGCTCAAGTCCGCCCTCGAGGACGCCGCGCTCGTGGTTAAGTCCGGCGCCAAGCCCCTCAAGGGCGCGGCCCTGGAGGCGCTCGCCGGCAAATACGTGGAAGTGATGGCCATGATCCAGCGCTGGGCGCGCCGCTACGACGCGCACGTGTTGGAGAAGCTCATCTACATGCCGGTGCTCGCGCCGGAGAGCTTCTCCGACGAGGACGCGCTCGCCAAGTGGGCCAAGGACCTGGATGGCCGCCTCAACACCAGCGACGCCAGCGGCACGCTCTACACCGTGGCTCTGCACAAGGACGCGGCACGCGACGTGCCGAGCCTCAAGGTCACCCGCACCCACCACGGCCTCACCACCGACAAGCTCATGCACCGGGAGTTCTTCGGCTCCGGCGAGTACAAGAGCATCGCCGCCCTGGCCGAGCAGCTGGACGGGCTGATGGGCGAGGGCGCCGAGGTGCTGCGCGGCGAGCGCCGCCAGGACGTGGCCGGATTCAAGCAGGCCATGCAGTGGCTGCTGGACGAGGCCAAGCGCGGCCAGTCGATCCAGCGCTACAAGGGGCTGGGCGAGATGAACCCGGAACAGCTCTGGGAGACCACCATGGACATGCAGTCGCGCCGCCTGCTCAAGGTGAAGGTCGACGACGCCCGCAGCGCCGACGACGTGTTCACCACCCTGATGGGCGACCAGGTGGAACCGCGCCGGGAGTTCATCGAGAAGAACGCGCTGGAAGTCGCGAACCTGGACGTCTAAAGGTGGACAGCCGGGCCGCCGCACCGAGACTCGTGCCGGACGGCTCCTACCTGCGCGAACTGGCGCGCCCGTGGAAGCTCCTCAGCTTCACCGCCGGCGAAGCCTGGCTGATCTACGGTGCGCTCAACTACGGCATCGGCGATTGGGATGTGGGCGACAGCCTGCTCATGGGCGGGCTCACGTACCTCACCGCCCCCTGGTGCGTGACCTTGCTGTGGACCGGCCTGCGGCGGCGCCCGCCGCGGGGCTGGCCGCTGGGCTTGCTGGCCGCGGCGGCCTTGGCTTGGGCGGTGGTGGATGGCAGCTATGTTGCCTACAACGCCGCCGTGCACCACCCGATGGACCGGCCGGCGAATTTCCTCGCCTCGCTGCCGCTCTACCTGCTCGCCGGCATCGGCTGGTCCTGGCGCGGTTCGCTCCGTCAGCTCGGGCAGAGCCTCCTGGCGGCTAGGGCTGGCAGGCGGAGTTGGGGCTGAGGGTGAAGCCGGAGGCGTAGGCGAGGCTGTTGGGCATCTGGTCCAGCGTGGTCGCGACGCCGCCGGCCGGCGTGCTGGCCGGCAGCACCACCGCCGAGTTGAAGCCGTTGATGGAGGCCCCCGCGGCGAGCCCGAGGTCTGCGGCCTTCGCGATCAGCACGATCGTCCCAGTGCCGAAGTCGTAGAAGCTGCCGCTCTCCGCCGGCTTGCTGCTGCCCGCCTGCACGAAGCGCCCGTCCGTCACCCCGCTGGAGTTGGGCGCCGCCACGTAGGACTCGAAGCTCGGGCTGAGCGAGCCCACCGGGAACACCATGCGCACCCCATGCACCTTTCCGTCCGCCTCCTTGAATGAGGCGTACCAGTAGCTGCCCGGCGGGGGCACGGCGCTGCCGGGATCGGTGTCCAGCTGGAAGCGCAAGCGGATCACGCCGTCCGCCGCGTAGGGCTCCGCGATCTCCAGGGATTTCAGGTCCGTGCCCGCGGTCCCGGTGTTGTCGCCGGCGGCGTCGGTGAGCACGTTGATGCCCGGCACGGTGCAGTGGTCCGCGACGCCATTCTGCACCTGCAGCACGATCTCGTTGCTGGCGGCGCCAGCGCCCTGCGGGTTCACCGCCACCACCTTGTAGTAGTACTGCGCCACCGACGATCTCGCCCGGGCGTCGATGTAGGACGTCTTGTCGCCACCCACCTTCGCCACTTCCTTCTCGCCGCCGGCGGCTGTGCCGCGCAGGATGCGATAGGCGCGGATGCCGGCACCGCCGTTGTCCGGGGGCGTCCATGTCAGGGTCGCCTGGTTGGCGCTGCGCGTGCCCTCAAGGTACGGCGCCTTGGGCGGCGCCGGCTCCGCTGGATCGAACTGGGCCAGGAGCGGCTTGCCGCCGATCTGGCGCGCCACCCGCTGGTAGGCGGTGAAGTCGTTGTGGCTGGGATCGGTGATGCAGGCGTCGCTGACGCAGCCATCGTCGTAGCCGAACAGCACGCGGCCGCGATCGTCCATCGTCACCTCGTTGAAGTCCAGGAGGTTGCGGTTCTGCCGGCTGCCGCCGCCGTTCCAGATGCCGCCCGCGCCCTGCACCGGGTCGCCGGGCGTGGCGTTCACCGTGGTCCAGGTGGCGCCGCCGTCATAGGTGGTGGCGATGAACAGGTACCAGGAGCCCGGGAAGTCCAGCGACTCGTGGTCGCCGGCGGTGTCGGTGCCGAGGAAGCCGCAGGCGGCGCGCCCGGCCGAGCCCGCCACCGCCTCGGGGAACACCGCGTTGACCACGCCCACGGCGGTGCCGAGGTCGGTGTCATGGGCGAAGGTCTTGCCGTGGTCATGGCTCACGGCGGCGTGCACGTGGTGCTCCGGTCCCTGGCCGTCCACGTAGCAGTAGTACAGCGTGTTGTCCTGGTCCACCGCCAGCGAGGGGTCGGTGGAACCGCCGGTGAAGGACTGGCTCGCCGGTACCAGGAACTGCGTCCAGGTCACGCCCGCGTCCTGGCTCACGGAGCCGCCCTGCTGTCCGCCGCAGTCCGCCGCCGGCACGTAGACCGCGCCATCCGGCCCCACCTTCACGTGGCCGTGCAGGCCGCTGCAGGCGGTGATGCCGTTGCCGAAGTAGATGGGCACGCCGGGTCCGAAGGTCGAGCCGCCGGTGTCGCTGCGCTGGCACAAGGCGGGCCCGATCACCGCCTGCGAGCAGTAGTACACCGCGTGCGGGTAGAGCGGGTTGGGCACCGGCAGCGTGGCCGGATAAGGGCCGGCACCGATGGTCTCGTGGTCGGCGGCACCGTTGGGCGGCGCGGCGGAGGCCTGCACCCAGGTGGCGCCGTCGTCGTCGCTGTAGGCGAACAGCGCCTCGGCACCGGTGGTCTGCATGGACTCGAAGCTGCGCCCCGTGGCGGGATCGGTATAGAGGATGGGGTCCAGCGTCGTGAGGCTCACGATGGAAGGCGAGACCTTGGTCCACAGCGCCGGGCCGGATTCCGGCAGCGGCGGCTGGCGCGACTCCGGCGGCGTCACCCGGAAGGTGTCCAGGTCCGAGAGCGTGAGCACGTTGCGGCTCTTGGGATTGAAGCCGATGCTGAACTCGCCGGAGTCGCCCTGGGCGGTGGAGCCGTCCGGCGCATAGAAGTTCTGGTAGCGCGGCACGCCGGGCGCGGTGGGCGTGGCCTGGCCGAAGGCGCTGCCGCCGCCGCCCGCCGGTCCCTGCACCAGCTCGACGTGCACCTGCACTGTCTCGCCGCTGGGAGTGTAGGGCACCACTTTTATGGTGAACGTCTTGCTGCCGTTGAAGGTGCGCAACGTCGCCACCTCGGGATCCGAGGAGCTCGCCGACTGGGCCTGGGCCGCGACGGAGCCGTCGGTGTTGGTGACGCTGCCGGCGTAGACGTAGAGGTCGTAATCCGAGGCGCCCGCGCCCGCGTCGCTCCAGGTGGCGCTCACGCGCAGCAGCACCCCCGGATGCGTCGTGGTGTAGTCGGAGGGCAGCGTCACCGTGAGCGCGAAATCGTCGCAGGGCTGCTGCGGGTTGCTGCACTCGGGTCCCGCGTCCACCAGCGGCACCGGCGTGGGGTTCGCGAGTACGAAAGGCCCAGCGACATAGTCGAGCGGGCCGGAAGTGTCGGTGAGGGTGCCGCTGGCAGGCGTGGCGGCCCAAGCCGGGGCGAGCACGGCGAGGAGCAGCAGGGCGAGCAGCGGCCGGCTGGCGATGAATCCATTCATGGCACGCACCTTGCGGTTCGGCTGGCGTGCGTCCCGCACGCCGGGGGAAACGGCGGTCTGATGACTTATAGGCAGCGTGAAGTATCGGAGTGTGTCACCGTGAATACACTCGGGGATTCACCGGGAATGCAGCGGGGTAAATCCCGCGGCGTTATGGAAGACGGAAGGGTCAGCGGGGGGCGTGGGAGACCTTCTGCAGCACCGTGCCGGCGTAGCCGGGGCTGATCTCCTTCATCTGGGCCTCGATCCAGTCCTGCAGCTCGCGGTTCACGTCCTCCGGCTTGCGGCCCTGGGGGTAGACCGGCTTGCCGATGCGCACCTGGATGAGGCCCGGGTGCTTCAGGAAGGCGTTGCGGCGCCAGAAGTCGCCGGCGTTGTGGGCCACCGGGAGGATCGGCCGGCCGGTCTTCTCGGCCAGCAGCGCGCCGGAGACGCCATAGCGGCGGGTGGTGCCGGGCGGCATGCGGGTGCCCTCCGGGAAGATCATCACCCACAGCCCTTCCTCCAGGATGCGCTTGCTGCCCTCGCTGATCACCTGGTTCACGGCGGTATGGCCGGCCTTGCGGTTGATGGCGATGGGCTCGATCGCCATGAGCGCCTGGCCGATGAGGGGGATCCACATGAGCTCGCGCTTCAGCACCCAGGACTGGGTGGGGAACACCACGAGTTGCGCCAGGGTCTCCCAGGCGGACTGGTGCTTCCAGTAGGCGATGGCGGGTTCGCTGCCGATGTGCTCGCGGCCCTGCACCGTCCAGTCGATGCGGCAGATGTGCTTCAGGGTCCAGAAGTTCAGGCGCACCCAGGGGATGACCAGCATGTAACCCCAGTGGCGGTTGAACGGCGCCGCCAGCGCCACCAGCGTGGCGAACACCGCCGCAGTGGCCACGTACAGCACGTTGAACGCGAGGGAACGCAGGAACAGCATGCGGGAGATATTAGTGGATTTCTTTCAGCAATTGAGACACGGCGGCGGCCAGGTCAGCATAGTCTTCGACCTCGTCGTGTTCCTCTTCCAGCGCCTTGAGGCCGTTGCCGGTCCGCACCAGTATCGCGCGGCCCCCCACGGCCCGGGCAGCGGCCAAGTCCCGCGCCGAGTCGCCGATCATGGGCACGCCCTTGAGGCTCAGCTGGTAGCGCTCGGCGATCTGGTGCAGCAGGCCCGGCTTGGGCTTGCGGCAGTCGCAGCCGTCCCCCGGCGTGTGGGGGCAGAAGAAGATGGAATCGATCTTGCCGCCCGCCGCCTCCACCTCACGCTTCATGCGGCCGTGGATGGCGGCGAGGGTGTCCAGGCTGAACAAGTGCCGGCCCACGCCCGACTGATTGCTCGCGACTACCACCGTGTAGCCGCTCTTGTATAGACGGGCGATGGCTTCCAGGCTGCCGGGAAGAGGTTCCCACTCCTCAGGCGTCTTGATGAAGGCATCCGATTCGCGGTTGATGACCCCGTCTCTATCCAGTATGACGAGCCGCATCGTTCAGTCGACCTGTAGCAACGACAGATCGGCCGTCTGCAGGAACAGTGCGCTCAGGGAGGCGAGCAGCGCCAGGCGATTCGCCTTCACCGCCGCATCCTGATCCATCACCATCACTTGGTCGAAGAACGCATCCACCGGCGCGCGCAGCGCCGCCAGGCGCTTGAGCGCGCCGGTGTAGTCGCCGGCCTGGGACAGGGATGCCACCGCGCCGCGCAACGTGGCGATCTCGCCGTGCAGCTTGGTCTCCGCCGGCAGTCTCAAGAGCTCGGGCTTCACCTCGCCATGCTCGCCGCCTCCCGCTTGGCGCAGGATGTTGGCGATGCGCTTGTTGGCGGCGGCCAGCGCCGTGGCCTCCGGCAGCTTCAGGAACTCGTTCACCGCCTGCAGGCGGCGCTGGAAATCCAGCGGCTTGCCGGGCTTGCGCGCCCGTACTGCCTCGAACACGTCCGGGCGGATGCCGGCTTCCAGGTAGTACGCCTTGAGGCGCTCCAGCAGGAACTCGTACACTTCGTCGGCGGAGGCCTTGCCCTGCACCGGCTGGGCCGCGAGCGCCTCGCGCGCGAGATTTGCCAACACCAGGTCGAGCTCTCCCTCCACCACGATGCGCATGAGCCCGAGGCCCGCGCGCTTGAGCGCGAAGGGATCCTTGTCGCCGGTGGGTTTCTGGCCGATGGCGAAGATGCCGCAGAGGGTGTCGAGCTTGTCGGCGATGGCCAGCGCCTGGCCGGTGCGGGTTGCAGGCAGCCGGTCGCCGGCGAAGCGCGGCAGGTAATGTTCCTCGATGGCACGGGCCACCTCCGGCGGTTCGCCGCTCTCCCGCGCTACGTGCATGCCGATGCTGCCCTGCAGCTCCGGGAACTCTCCCACGAGGTTTGAGAGCAGGTCGCACTTGGCGAGGCCGGCGGCGCGGCGCGTCAGCGCGGCATCGCCGCCGATGTCGCGGGCGATGCCCTCGGCCAGAGCCGCCACGCGCTTCTGTTTGTTCGCATAGGAGCCGAGCTCCTTCTGGAACACCATGGTCTCCAGGTCCTCGGCGCGGGTGTCGAGGCGCACGCCCTTGTCCAGGTCCCAGAAGAACATCGCGTCCGTGAGGCGCGGCACGATCACCCGCTCGTTGCCGCGCTTGACCTCCTTCGGGTCCTTGCTCTGCACGTTGGAGACGGTGACGAAGTGCGGCAGCAGCTTGCCGGCGGCGCCGCGCAGTGGGAAGTAGCGCTGCTGGCCCTGCAGCACCACCGTGATCACCTCTTCCGGCAGCGCCAGGAACCTGCGGTCGAAGTCGCCGACCAGCGGCACCGGCCATTCGACGAGCGCCGCCACTTCCTCCAGCAGCGCCGCGTCGAGGCGTGCCTTGCCCTTCACCTTGGCGGCGGCTTGGGTCACGAGCTTGCCGATGGCCCCGGCCAGCGAGCCGTCCCGGTCCTCGACCCGCACCTTGCCGGTCTTCTCCAGGAGCTTGCGGTAGTCGGCGGGCTTCTTGATGACGATCGCAGCGGGATGGTGGAAGCGGTGGCCGTGGGTCTTGTTGGAGGCGGCCACCCCCAGGATGTCGCTCTTCAATACCTTGTCGCCCAGCAGCATCAGCACCCAGTGCACCGGGCGCACGAACTCCGCATCCCCGGCGCCCCAGCGCATGCGCTTGCCGATGGGCAGCTTCGCGAGGGCTTCCTGCACCATGCCGGGCAGCAGCGCCGCGGCGCTCTCGCCCTTCACCTCCAGCATGAACGCCAGGCGCTCGCCCTTGTCGGTCTGCTTGAGGGCGAGCTTGTCCACCGTGGTGTTGCAGGACTTGGCGAAACCTTCAGCCGCCTTGGTGGGCTTGCCTTCGGCGTCGTAGGCCGCCGCCACGGCAGGGCCAAGCTTCTCCTCGCTGCGGTCCGGCTGGCGGGGATAGAGCGCCGGTATGTAGAGGGCGAGACGGCGGGGCGAGAAGAACACCTCGTCGTGGGTCTTGGCCGGCAGCAGGTTCTTGGCCACCGCCTGGGCCTCGAAGTGCTCCAGGAACGCGAGCGCGAGCTTGCGCAGGCTCTTGGGCGGCAGCTCCTCGGTGCCGATCTCGACGAGGAACGGCAGCGTGGCCGGCTGCTTCGGCGCGGCGGTGGTTTTCTTCTTTGCCGCGCTCATTTCTTCGCCCCATTACGTGTGGGGTGCAGCATCGGGAACCCCAGGGCTTCCCGCGCGTTGTAGTAGGCCTGGGCCACGCCGCGGGCGAGCGTTCGCACTCTCAATATGTAGCGCTGGCGCTCGGTGACGGAGATGGCGCGGCGCGCATCCAGGAGGTTGAAAGTGTGGGAGGCCTTCAGCACCTGCTCGTAGGCCGGCAGTGCCAGGCCGAGCTCCAGTAGCCGCGTGCATTCCTGCTCGCAGGTATCGAACCAGCGGAACAGCACCTCGGTGTTGGCCTGCTCGAAGTTGTACTTGGACTGCTCCACCTCGTTCTGGTGGTAGACGTCGCCGTAAGTGACGCGGCCCAGCGGGCCGTCGGTCCAGGTGAGCTGGTACATGTTCTCCACGCCCTGCAGGTACATGGCGAGGCGCTCGAGGCCGTAGGTGATCTCGCCGGAGACCGGCTTGCACTCCAGGCCCCCGACCTGCTGGAAGTAGGTGAACTGGCTGATCTCCATGCCGTTCAGCCACACCTCCCAACCCAGGCCCCAGGCGCCCAAGGTCGGGGATTCCCAGTTGTCCTCCACGAAGCGGATGTCGTGCACCAGGGGATCGATGCCGAGCGCCTTGAGTGAGCCGATGTACAGCTCCTGGAAGTCCGCCGGCGAGGGTTTGATGATCACCTGGAACTGGTAATAGTGCTGGGCCCGGTTAGGGTTCTCGCCATAGCGCCCGTCGGTCGGGCGGCGGGAGGGCTGCACATAGGCGGCTGACCAGGGCTCGGGACCGATGGCCCGGAGGAAGGTGGAGGGGTGGAAGGTGCCGGCCCCCATCTCCATGTCATAGGGCTGCATGAGCACGCAGCCCTGAGCCGACCAATAGGCCTGCAGGGCTAAGATAAGTTCTTGAAAAGAAGCGGGTTTCTTTGAGGCCATGTTGGTTTTCTTGGGGCCTTGGCAGCCCGCCCGCGCGGAGGACGCAGTATAGCGGCTTCCCCCGGGGCATTCACGGAAACCACGTTGCACCATTTTGGTGCAAGCGGATGATGGGTTAGTATCCCTGCCTTCTCCTCGCCCCGCGCCGATGCTGAGTCCAGCAAGTTGGCACGCGGCGTGCATATACATAGGCATCGCCACCCACCTCTTTCGGAGCACCGACATGGCCACCAAGAACGGCAAAGACGTCCTCGACCTCATCGCCAAGGAAGGCGTGCGCTACGTGGACTTCCGCTTCACCGACACCCGCGGCAAGGAGCAGCACGTGACCGTGCCCGCCCACACCGTGGACGACAAGCTGTTCGAGGACGGCAAGATGTTCGACGGCTCGTCCATCGCCGGCTGGAAGGGCATCAACGAGTCCGACATGATCCTGATGCCGGACGCCACCACCGCGGTGCTGGACCCGTTCTTCGAGGACAAGACCCTCAACCTGCGCTGTGACGTGATCGAGCCCTCCACCATGCAGGGCTACGAGCGTGATCCGCGTTCGCTGGCCAAACGCGCCGAGGCCTACCTCAAGTCCACCGGCATCGCCGACACCGCCTACTTCGGCCCCGAGAACGAGTTCTTCATCTTCGACGACATCCGCTGGGGCTCCGACATCAGCGGCTCCTTCTACAAGATCGACTCCCAGGAAGCCGGCTGGAACTCCGAGCGCGCCTACGAGGACGGCAACTTCGGCCACCGCCCCGGCGTGAAGGGCGGCTACTTCCCGGTGCCGCCGGTGGACGCGCTGCAGGACATCCGCTCCGCCATGTGCTCCACGCTGGAGGAGATGGGCATGATGACCGAGGTCCACCACCACGAGGTGGCGACCGCGGGCCAGTGCGAGATCGGCGTGGCCTTCGGCCACCTGGTGCAGAAAGCGGACGAGGTGCAGATGCTGAAGTACGTGGTCATGAACGTGGCGCACGCCTACAGCAAGACCGCGACCTTCATGCCCAAGCCGCTGGTGGGCGACAACGGCAACGGCATGCACGTGCACCAGTCCCTGGCGAAGGACGGCAAGAACCTGTTCAGCGGCAACCTCTACGGCGGCCTCTCCGAGACCGCGCTCTACTACATCGGCGGCATCATCAAGCACGCCCGCGCGCTGAACGCCATCACCAACGCCGGCACCAACAGCTACAAGCGCCTGGTGCCTGGCTTCGAGGCGCCGGTGATGCTGGCCTACTCGGCCCGCAACCGCTCCGCCTCCATCCGCATCCCCTACGTGTCGAACCCCAAGGCGCGCCGCATCGAGGTGCGCTTCCCGGACTCCAGCGCGAATCCGTACTTCGCGTTCGCGGCCATGATGATGGCGGGCCTGGACGGCATCCAGAACAAGATCCATCCGGGCGAGGCCATGGACAAGGATCTCTACGACCTGCCGCCGGAGGAGGAGAAGAACATCCCGCAGGTGTGCTACTCGCTCGACATGGCGCTCGACCACCTGGACAAGGACCGCGAGTTCCTCAAGAAGGGCGGCGTGTTCACGGACGACGTGATCGACGCCTACATCCACCTCAAGATGCAGGACGTGACGCGCCTGCGGATGACGACGCATCCCGTCGAGTTCGACATGTACTACTCGCTGTGAGCGAGAAGCGTCGAGAGTGAAGAGAAGCACGGCCGCAGCGATGCGGCCGTGCCATTTAAGAGGCGCAGCATAGAACCATCCCTGGCGGGCCGTGCGCCGCATGCGGCACACCCCTCGGGCGGCCGAGTGCTTTGGAGAAACGCTTATGGACATCAGATTCGCGACCGCAGCGGACGCCGCCGCGGTCAACGCGATCTACCGGCCGAACATCGAGGACAGCAGCGTCTCCTTCGAGCTCACGCCGCCCACGGACACCGCGATGGCCGAGCGCATACGCAAGGCGATCGCCTGGCTCGTGTGGGAGGACGAGGACGGTGTCGGCGGCTACGCCTATGCCTCGCGGCATCGCGATCGCCCCGCGTACCGGTGGTCGGTGGAGACCTCGGTATACGTGCACGTATCCCGCCGGCGCCACGGCGTGGGCCGGGCGCTCTACGCCGAACTCTTCGGGCTCCTGGTGCAGCAGGGTTATTACACCGCGTTCGCCGGTATCACGCTGCCGAACGCGGCGAGCGTCGGGTTGCACGAAGCCATGGGTTTCGAACCGGTGGGCGTGTACCGCAAGGCCGGCTTCAAGCTGGGCGCTTGGCGCGACGTGGGCTGGTGGCAGAAAGCTCTGCGCAGCTACGTGGTGCCGGCAGACGCGCCGGAGGGCTGCTTGGAGAAGTCTCGCGCATGAAAAAACCGCCGGCCTTTCGGCCGGCGGTCTCGAATAGAAAAGCTGGCGGGCCGCGGGGATGGGGTAAAGAACGACCCGCCAGCAATAGACCGGGAGTGGGGTAGCTCCCGGGCAGCTCCGCAGGGAGGGCGGAGCTGCGTTTCACGCGCGGGGAGCGCGTGATTCTTGAAAACGTTCTCCAGTTGACAAAGTGGACTAGACCGTCTAGTCCATTAATACTATAGTCCTCGACTTAGGTATCCGCAAGCCCTGTGACGATAAGTTACCTAAACTTGTGAGTAATCAGGGATTTGGACTACTCTCTACCCCATATGAACCGTATCGCGCTGGTCTTTATTGCGTTGACTGCCATGACTTTCATGGTGGCCGCGGATCCGCTTTACAAGTGGGTGGATGAGCAGGGGAACGTGCACTACTCGGATAAGCCCCAGCCGGGGGCCAAGAAGATCAAGCTGCCGCCAGCCACCACCTTCAAGATGCCCGAGCCCGTCACCGTCCCCACTAACGACAGCGACCGTCCGCAGCAGACTGACGAGGACAGGGCCCCGGAACGGGCGCCCTATACCTCGTTCGAGATCGCTGTACCCAAGCCGGATGAGGTGTACTGGAACGTCACCAGCGTCACCGTGAGCCTGAACGTCGTCCCCGGGCTCCGTCCTGGCGATAGAGTGACCATCACCCTGGACGGACACGTCCAAGGCCCCATGAGCCAGGCTTCCTTCACCTTCGAAGACCTGGACCGGGGAGCCCATACCGTAAGCGCGAACCTGCAGGGGCAGGACGGCACGGTGATGATCGCCAAGTCCGTCACCTTCTATATTCAGCGGGGCACAAAGCACTGATTTAGTGCGCGTGCACTATAATGGTGCATGGCCTCAGGACTGTCCCTACCCGCTATCCTTGAGAACCAGACCACCGCTGTCCTGTGTCTGGATGGCGCGCTCCATCTCACCTACCTGAACCCCGCCGCCGAGACCCTGTTGCGGCTCGATGCGCGCCAGGTCCTGGGCCGTCCCATCCGTGAGTGTCTGCCGGAAGCGGAGGAGTTCGCCGCCGCCCTGGAACGCAGTGCCGGCCGGCGCGAGACCTTCACCCAGCGCGAACTCCGGTTGCCGCTCGCCGAACGGGACACGGTCACGGTGGATTGCACCGCCACGCCGGTGGCGGAACGGGAGGGCGAGACGCCGCTCTTGGTGGAGCTCGCGCCGCTGGACCGGCACCTGCGCATCAGCCGTGACGACGCGCTCATCGCACAGCATGCGGCGAACCGGGTGCTGGCCCGCAACCTCGCCCACGAGATCCGCAACCCCTTAGGGGGTCTTCGCGGCGCGGCGCAACTGCTCGAGCGGCGCCTGCCGGACGAGTCCCTGCGCGAATACACCGGCGTGATCCTCAAGGAAGCCGACCGGCTCACGGCGCTGGTGGACGCCATGCTCGGCCCCACCAGGCCCGTGCAGCGCAGCGCCGTGAACATCCACGAACTGCTGGAGCACGTGCTCAAGCTCATCCAGGCCGATGCGCCGGCTGGCGTGAAGCTCCTGCGCGACTATGACCCCAGCCTGCCGGAACTCTCCCTCGACCGCGACCAGCTGGTGCAGGCGCTGCTCAACATCGCGCGCAACGCACGCGAGGCGCTGGGCGCGCGCGGCAGTATCACCTTCCGCACCCGGGCGCTGCGCCAGTTCACCATCGGCCAGCGCCGCCATCGCCTCGCCGCCTGCGTCGAGATCGCCGACGACGGCCCCGGCATCCCGCCGGAGCTGCAACCGCGCATCTTCGCGCCGCTCGTGAGCGGCAAGCCAGGCGGCACCGGCCTCGGGCTCTCCATCGCCCAGGAACTCGTGAACCGCCACGCCGGCCTCATCGAGTGCGTGAGCGCGCCGGGCGCCACCGTATTCTCCGTGATACTCCCCCTGGAAGAGCAGCATGAACGCGAGCACGCCTGAGGTCTGGGTGGTGGACGACGACCCGGCGCTGCGCTGGGTCATGGACAAGGCGCTGCAGGAGGCGGGCCACGCGGTGCGCCTGTTCGCCAGCGCGGAAGAAGTGCGGCAGGCCCTCAGCGGCGCGGTGCCCGCGGCGCTGGTGTCGGACGTGCGCCTGCCCGGCGAAGGCGGTTTCGAACTCCTGAAATCGCTGCGCCGCGACCACCCGCGCCTGCCGGTGATCGTGGTCACCGCCCACGCCGACCTGGAGAGCGCGGTCAGCGCCTACCAGGGCGGCGCCTTCGAATACCTGCCCAAGCCTTTCGACGTGGACGAGCTCGCGGCGCTGGTGCAGCGCGCGCTGCAGGCTCAGCCCGCGGGGCAGGCGAGCGCCGCCGCGGTGGACGAAGACCAGCTCGTCGGCGAGTCGCCGGCCATGCAGGAGGTGTTCCGCGCCATCGGCCGGCTCACCCGCAGCCACCTCACCGCGCTCATCACCGGCGAATCCGGCACCGGCAAGGAACTGGTGGCCCGCGCGCTGCACCGCCACAGCCCGCGCGCGCGCCAGCCCTTCATCGCGCTCAACACCGCCGCCATCCCGGCGGAACTCCTCGAATCCGAGCTCTTCGGCCACGAGCGGGGCGCCTTCACCGGCGCCACCGGCCGCCGCCTCGGCCGCTTCGAGCAGGCCCACGGCGGCACCCTGTTCCTGGACGAGATCGGGGACATGTCACCGGCGCTGCAGACCCGGCTCCTGCGCGTGCTGGCGGAGGGCGAGTTCTTCAGGGTCGGCGGGCACGAGCCCGTGAAGGTGGACGTGCGCATCCTCGCGGCCACCCACCAGGACCTGCAGGCCCGCGTGGCGCAGGGCGCGTTCCGTGAGGACCTGTTCCACCGGCTCAACGTGGTGCACGTGCACATGCCGGCGCTCAGGGACCGGCGCGGAGACATCCCGCTCCTGCTGGAGCACTTCATGAGTGCGGCGGCGCGGGAGCTCAACGTGGCGGGCAAGCGCCTCACCGCCGACGCCCTTGCCGCGTTGAGCGAGCGTGCCTGGCCCGGCAACGTGCGCGAGCTCAAGAACTTCTGCCGCCGCCTCATGCTGATGGCGCCCGGGCGCATCGTGCACAAGAGCGACCTCGGCGAGGCGCTGGAGCAGGGCCGCGCACCGAAGGGAGATGCCGACTGGCGCCAGGCGCTGCGCGCCTGGGCTGACGCGGAACTGGACGCAGGCCGCCACGCCGCGCTCGCGGATGCCGAAGCGGAGTTCGAGCGCATCCTCATGGATGCGGCTCTCGCCCGCACCGGCGGCAGGCGCCAGGACGCGGCCAAGCTCCTGGGCTGGGGCCGCAACACGCTCACGCGCAAGCTCAAGCCGAAACGCGCCTGACATGTCGCGCGCCGCGGCAATACGTTAATCCGGAAAGGGAAGTCGGGACGCCGGGACTAGAATCGGGCATCACCCCCGCCAGAGGCAGGATGCCATGTTGATCGAAGCTTCCGTGGAGAACTGGGACCAGCACCACGCCGCCGTGGTGGCCACCAACAACATCGCCCGCGAGGTGGCGGTGCCGCCCAGCGGCAGCGGCACCGGTTCTAGCGTCAATGGCTCGGAACTCCTATGCCTCGCGGTGGCGACCAGCTATTGCAACGACATCTACCGCGAGGGACGCGAGCGCGGCATCGAGGTGCTGCGGGTGAACGTGGACGTGCAGGCCGACTTCCAAGGCACCGGCGAGCCGCTCCAGGCGATAAGCTACCGCGCGCGGGTGGCGGCGAAGGGCGATGAGCAGGCGATCCGCGAGCTGATGCTGCACACCGACCAGGTGGCGGAGATCCAGACCACTCTGCGCAAAGGGATGGACGTGAAGTTCGAGCCGGCGGAGATCATCGTGGAGGGCTAGCCGCCGGGCCCTGGCACCGCACCACCGCCGGTGCGGGGCGGGTCGCACCCGCCGGCGCCGCGCTCTGGGCTGCGATGCAGTTCTGGGTCGGGGCCGCCCTCACCGCCTTCAGTACCGGGGCCGGCGCCATCATCGCTGGCATCTTCCCTTCCTTGAGTTCACGGATCTGCTCCTCCATCTGCCGCCGTGCTTCCTCTTCCTGCCGGTCGGCTTCGGTCATGGTGCGCATGTAGATCACCGGATGCCTCTGCCAGCCCTCCGGATCCTGATCCCGCCGGCCGGCGGTCTTGAAAGCATCCGCGACGTAGCCCGCCTTGACCAGGTTCATCCTGCTGGCGGGGTTGTGCATGTTCTGCATCACCCAGTCCGGCGTCTCGAACCTCCCGTCCCGGCCCGTGACGGCTTCGAAGGTCTGGGGAGGCGAGCCCAGGCCTCCGCCCTGCACCAGCGGGTACGCCTCGATCCTGACCTGCACATCCTCCAAGGGCTGGCCGGTGGCGGCGTCCAGGATCTCCCAGGGTGTGCAGCCGGCCAGCAGGACCAAGGGGAACAACAGGTAGGCGAGCTTGAAGCGCGAGTCCATGGAATCATCCATGCAGGTGGATGCATCCATTCTAGGGGTGCAGTCCGGCCGCGTCTCCATTACGCGACGAAAGCACTGAAAGACAAGACGACCTAAGTTCAACCCGCCGCGCAGGTCTCAGCGGCGACCTTCTTGCCGGGCACGTTGAGCGTGCCGGTGAGCTCGGAGACGCTCTTCAGGTTGTGGCGCTGCAGGTAATCGGCGATACCGGCGTTCAGCTTCTTGCACACCAGCGGGTCATAGAAGAGCGCGGTGCCCACGCCGATGGCCGTGGCCCCGGCCAGGAGGAATTCGATGGCGTCGTTCACCGTGGTGACGCCGCCCTGGCCGATGATCGGGATGT
Source organism: Gammaproteobacteria bacterium (assembly GCA_036383255.1). Classification (NCBI taxonomy): domain Bacteria; kingdom Pseudomonadati; phylum Pseudomonadota; class Gammaproteobacteria; species Gammaproteobacteria bacterium. The sequence continues at coordinate 318,981 of DASVOS010000004.1, forward strand.
TGTGGGCCTTCGCCACCTGGTACACCTGCTGGGTCTTCAGCAGCGCGATGGGCTTGATGGCCGGGCCCGAGAGGCCGCCCTGGAAGTTGCCGATGACGGCGGAGCGCTTCTCCACGTCCACCGCCATGCCCATGAGGGTATTGATGACCGCGAAGCCGTCGGTGCCCGCCTCGATGCAGCGGCGCGCGTTCAGCGCGATGTCGGTCTGGTTCGGCGAGAGCTTGGTGATGATGGGCTTCTTGGTCACCGCGCGGCAGGCCGCCACCACCCGCGCTGACATGTCCGGGTCGTTGCCGAACTGCACTCCGCCTTCCTTCACGTTCGGGCAGGAGATGTTGATCTCCATGGCGTCGATGGGCGAGTCGTCGAAGCGGCGCGTGACCTCAGCGTACTCCTCCACCGTGGAACCCGAGACGTTGGCGATGAAGCGGGTCTCGGAGAAGTCCAGGGTGGGCAGGATGTTCTTCACCACGTGGTCCACGCCCGGGTTCTGCAGGCCGATCGCGTTCAGCATGCCCGAGGGCGTCTCATATACCCGGTGCGCCGGGTTGCCGAGGCGCGGCTTCAGGGTGGTGCCCTTCAGGCACACGGCGCCGGCATCCCGGTTGGAGAAGCCCGCCACCCGCGTGTATTCTTCGCCGAACCCCACGCAGCCCGAGAGCAAGACCAGCGGCGAGTCGAACCGCATGCCGCAGAAGTCGAGCTTGAGGGACGAGGGCAGGGGAGTGAAGTCCTTCATATATGTTCCACGTAATCCTCTATCAGCCTGAGATCCCGCCCAACGCGGGCAACATCATACGCCTGTGCGCCAACAGCGGCGCCGCGCTGCACCTGGTGCGCCCCCTGGGGTTCGAGCTCAGCGAATCGCGGGTGAAGCGTGCGGGGCTGGACTACCACGAGATGGCGAACGTCACGGAGCACGCCGATCTCGAGGCCTGCCTCGCGGCCGTGCGGCCCACACGCGTCTTCGCCCTCTCCACCCGCGGCAGTCGCCGTTACACGGAAGCGGCGTTCCAGCCCGGAGACGCCTTCCTGTTCGGTCCCGAGACCCGCGGCCTGCCCCAGCCGGTGCTGGATGGCCTGCCCGCGGAGCAGATCTTGCGACTGCCCATGCGCCCCGGCAACCGCAGCCTGAACCTCTCCAACGCCGTGGCCGTGCTGGTCTTCGAGGCCTGGCGGCAGCAGGATTTCGCGGGAGGGGTGTAAGAACCGTGTGATTCCCGGGGTTTATACCCTGTTGACTCCCGGCCGCATCGGGAGTACTTTACCCAAAGGTTAATTAACCTATCGGTGTAATACTATGCAGCAAGCGGATCACCTGAGCGCTACCTTCGCTGCCCTGGCGGACCCCACCCGCCGCGCCATCCTGGCCCGGCTCTCACTGGGGGAGATCTCGGTGACCGAGCTCGCCGAGCCCTTCGACATGAGCCTGCCGGCCGTGACCAAGCACCTCAAGGTGCTGGAGAAGGCGGGGCTCATCACCCGCGGCCGTCACGCCCAGTGGCGTCCCTGCCGCCTCAAGGCCGCGCCGCTCCAGGACGTGTCCAACTGGGTGGAGCAATACCGCCGCTTCTGGGAAGAGAAGCTGGATCGCCTCGGCGAATACCTGAAGGAACTGCAGGCCGAAGAAGCCGCTGCTGCCAGCCCTAAGGAGAAGAAACATGGCCCCAAGAAATAGTGATGCTGCGCCTGTGATGGTGCCGGAACTGGTCCTCACCCGCGTGTTCAACGCCCCCTGTTCGCTGGTGTTCGCCTGCTGGACCGAGGGCCGGCACCTCAAGGAATGGTCGGCGCCCCATGGCTTCACCATCCCGTACTCGGAGGGCAAGGCCGAACCCGGTGGCCACTGGCGCGCCTGCATGAAGAAACCGGACGGGAGCGAACTGTGGCTCGGCGGCATCTATAAGGAAGTGGAGCTGAACAGGAAGCTGGTGATGACCCATGCCTGGCAGCAGGAAGACGGCAAGCTGGGCGGCGAGACCCTCATCACCGTGCTGTTCGAGGACCTGGGCGGCAAGACCCGCGTCGTCTTCACCCAGACCGGCTTCACCTCCGCCGCGGACCGCGACGGGCACGCCGGCGGCTGGAGCGAATGCTTCGAGCGCCTGGAGGCGCTGCTGTCGAAGCTCTCCAACATGGGCATCAGGTCATGAGCCAGCACAAGGTCGAGCACGCCAGCTTCACCATAGACCGCCGCTATGACGCGCCGGTGGCCCTGCTGTTCAAGGCGTTCGCCGACCAGCAAGCCAAGAGCCGCTGGTTCGGCGGCGGCAGCGAGTGGGACATGCAGTCCCGGGTTTTCGACTTCCGCGTGGGCGGCCGTGAGCATCTCTCCGGAAAGTGGAAGAGCGGCATGGTCTCCACCTTCGACGCCGTGTACCACGACATCGTGCCGGAGCAGCGCATCGTCTATGCCTACGACATGCACCTGGACGGCCGGCACATCTCCGTATCGCTAGCGACCATCCTGTTCGCGAAGGACGGCGATGGCTCCAAGCTCACCATCACGGAACAGGGTGCGTTCCTGGACGGCTATGACGACGCCGGTTCCCGCGAGAAAGGCACCCGCGGCCTGATGGAACGTATCGCCGATTCCCTGGAAGGTGGCGCGGTGCAGGACCTGCCCCGGCCGGCGGCCAAGTGAGGCACGCCATGCTGAAGCCCCTGCTGCTCTCGGTCGCGCTGTTGCCCGTTGCGGCTTTCGCAGTCTCGCCTTGCACTCCCGCGCAGTCCGAGTGTTCGGGTTACGCGGAGGTGAACGGCCTGCATATGTACTATGAGATCCACGGCCGCGGCCGGCCGCTGGTGCTGATCCACGGCGGCGGCTCCACCATCGGCACCAGCTTCGGCCGCGTGCTGCCCGCGCTGGCGAAGTCGCAGCAGGTGATCGCGCTGGAGATGCAGGCCCACGGCCACAGCGGCGACCGGGCCGCTCCCGAGAGCTTCCGGCAGGACGCGGACGACGCGGCGGAGCTGCTCAGGCAGCTCGGGATAGAGAAGGCGGACGTGCTCGGCTTCAGCAACGGCGGCCAGACCGCCCTCGAACTCGGCATCCGGCACCCCGAGCGGGTGCGCCGGCTGGTGGCGGCCTCGGCGTTCTACGCGCGGGACGGCGCGCCCGCCGCGTTCTGGGAGGGCATGTCCCACGCGCAATTTTCGGACATGCCGCAGGTCTATAAGGATGCTTACCTTAAGATAAACCCGGACCCGAAGGCGCTGCACAACATGTTTCAGAAGGACGCGCAGCGCATGCAGGCCTTCCAGGGCTGGAAGGACGCGGAGATCCGCTCCATCCAGGCACCCACGCTGGTGGTGATCGGCGACCACGACCTGGTCCAGCCGGAGCACGCGGTGCAGATGTATCGTCTCCTGCCCCGCGGACGCCTCGCGATCCTGCCCGGCAGCCACGGCAGCTACCTGGGCGAGGCCATGTCGCCGGACCCTGACAGCAAGGTTCCGGAGCTGTTCGTGGCCATGGTGGACGAGTTCCTGGCCGCAGCCGACTGATCCCAAGAACCAGAACCAAGAAACACGAAACCGGAGCACACATGAGCATCGCGAAGCACTACGACAACCGCTGGCTGGCCATGGCTATCCTGTGCGCGGGCGCGCTCATGATCGTGCTGGACGTGACCATCGTGAACGTGGCCCTGCCGTCCATCCGGGCGGACCTCAGCTTCGACGACGTGTCGCTGGCCTGGGTGGTGAACGCCTACATCCTCATCTTCGGCGGCTTCCTGCTGCTGGGCGGGCGCCTCGGCGACCTCTACGGCCATCGCCGCATCTTCCTCGTGGGCCTCGTGCTCTTCACGGGTGCATCGCTGGCCTGCGGCATCGCCGGCTCCCAGTCGTTCCTGATCGTGGCGCGCAGCATCCAGGGCTTGGGGGGAGCCATCGTGGACGCGGTGTCCCTGTCCCTCATCCTGAACCTCTTCACCGAGACCCATGACCGCACCAAGGCCATGGGCGTGTACGGCTTCGTCTGCTCCGGCGGCGGCTGCATCGGCGCGTTGCTGGGCGGCGTGCTCACCGGGGGCTTCAACTGGCATTGGATCTTCCTGGTGAACGTGCCGGTGGGCATCGCCGTGTTCATCCTGTGCTGGAAGCTCCTGCCCAGGCACGCCGGCGAGGCGGAAGGGCGGCAGAGCCTGGACGTGGCGGGCGCCGTCACCGTCACCCTCGCGCTGCTGCTCGCGAACTACGCCACCATCAACGGCAACCAGAACGGCTGGACCTCGCCGCTGACCCTCGGCATCCTCGCCGCTGCGCTCGTGGTGTTCGGCGTGTTCCTGGGCGTGGAGGCGAAGGTGAAGAAGCCCCTGGTGCCGCTCGCCATGCTGCGCCTGCGCAACCTCTCGGTGGCGAGCATCTGCGGCATCCTCTGGGCCGCCGCCATGTTCTCCTGGTTCTTCCTGTCGGCGCTCTACATGCAGCTCGTGCTCGGCTTCACGCCCATGCAGATCGGCATGGCCTTCCTGCCCTCCAACCTCATCATGGCCATCATGTCCCTGGGGTTCTCGGCCAGGCTGGTGATGCGCTACGGCATCAAGCGGCCGATGTTCGTGGGCCTGCTCCTGGCCGCCGCCGGCCTCCTGCTCTTCGCCCGAGCGCCGGTGGACGGCACCCTGGTGCGGGACGTGCTGCCGGGCATGCTGCTGCTGGGCCTGGGCGCCGGCGTGGCCTTCAACCCGGTGCTGATGGCGGCCATGGACGGCGTGCCGGAGCAGGACTCCGGTCTCGCCTCCGGCATCGTCAACACCGCGTTCATGCTGGGCGGAGCGCTCGGCCTCGCGGTGCTGGCGAGCGTGGCGGAAGCCCGCACCGGCAGCCTCCTGGACGCCGGCACGGCCCACGCCGAGGCCCTGACCGGAGGCTACCAGGCAGCCTTCCTCTGCGGCGCGGCCTTCGCGCTGCTCTCCGGCCTCCTGGGCGTGATGTTCCTGCGCACCTCGCGGCCGGCCGCCCTCGCCGCCGCCCACTGAACACGACATCGAAGGAGTGAACCCATGAACGCATCCGAAGACTTCGTCACCACCCGCGTGTTCAACGCGCCCCGCGAGCTCGTGTTCGACGTGTGGACCCAGGAGCAGCATCTCAGCAAGTGGTTCGCGCCCAAGGGCTTCGACATCCTGGGCGGCAAGATGGACCTCAAGGTGGGCGGCACCTACCACTACGGCCTGCGCACGCCGGACGGCATGGAGATGTGGGGCAAGTGGACGTTCAAGGAGATCAAGCGCCCCGAGAAGCTGGTGGTCATCACATCGTTCTCGGACCGGCAGGGCGGCATCACCGTGCACCCGGGCAACCCCAACTGGCCGCGCGAGACGCTCGCCACCACCACCTTCGAGCCGCAAGGGCCGCGCACGCTGCTCACGCTGCGCTGGGCGCCCTACAACGCCACCGACCTGGAACGCCGGACCTTCGCCGAGAACAAGGCGAGCATGGAGCAGGGCTGGGGCGGCACCATGGAGCTGCTCGAGCGCTACCTCGACAGCCTGGAAGGGGACGCCTGATGCAAGCCCAGCGCCGCGAGCTCTACATCAGCCGCCTCTACGACGCGCCGCGCAACCAGGTGTTCCGCGCCTGGACCGAGGTGGAGCACATGTGCCGCTGGTGGGGCCCCAAGGGCTTCACCAACCACAGTTGCGAGATCCAGGCCGGCGTGGGCGGGCGCCTCAGCATCACCATGCGCGGGCCCGACGGGCAGGACTATCCCATGCGCGGCGTGTTCACCGAATTCAAGGTGCCGGAGCGCCTGGCTTTCGATTTCGAGGCGCTGGACCTGGACGGCAAGGCGGTGCTCACGGGACGCCTCACGCTGGTGCTGACGGACGAGGGCGGCAAGACGCGCCTCAGCCTCAGCACCTGGGCAGAGGGTGACAGCGAGGACGCCGCCACCAAGCTCGGCGGCATGGAACAGGGCTGGAACCAGAGCCTGGAACGGCTCGCCGCCTCCCTGAAGGTATGAACAAGGAGCCGCACATGCGTACGTTGATCCTGTCCCTCGCCCTCTTCGCCTCCACCACCGCCCTCGCCGCACCGGCGGTCTACGACGTGGACCCCGAGCACACCCACCCGCTGTTCGAGGCGGACCACTTCAACGGCGTGTCCGTCTGGCGCGGCCTGTTCAAGAAGAGCCACGGTACCGTCACGCTCGACAAGGCCGCAGGCGCCGGCACCGTGGATATCTACGTGGACACCGGCAGCGTGGTCACGGGCCTGGACAAGCTGGACCAGGTGCTGGTGGGCAAGGACTACTTCGACTCGGCGAAGTACCCGGAGGCCCGCTTCACCGGCAAGCTCGGCGGGTTCAAGGACGGCGCGCCCACGGTCGTGGACGGCCAGTTCACGCTGCGCGGCGTGACCCGGCCCATGCAGTTCAAGATCCTCACCTTCAAGTGCGTGCCGCATCCGCTCTACAAGCGTGACTGGTGCGGCGCCGACGTGCTTGGCAGCTTCGACCGCGATGCCTTCGGCATGGACGCGGGCAAGGACTGGGGCTTCAGGATGGGCGTGACGCTGCGCATCCAGGTGGAAGCGATCGTCGAGAAATGAGGGCGAGCCTCAGCCGCCGGAGCTGACGCGGTTGCGGCCGGCGGTCTTGGCGGCATAGAGCGCCCGGTCCGCGGCTTCCAGCAGCCGTTCGATGGGGCCCTCCGGCTGGCGGTCCTGCACCACGCCGATGCTCACCGTGATCCTGAGCGAATGGTCCGCGTCGGGCAACCGCAACTCCTGCACCTGGACCCGCACCCGCTCCGCCAGGGCCAGCGCCTGGTCGAGGTCGGTCTCGGGGCAGATCACCGCGAACTCCTCGCCCCCCACGCGGCCGAACAGGTCGCTCTCGCGCAGCGTGTCCGCCACGCAGGCGGCGAAGGCCGCCAGCGCGTGGTCGCCGATCGCGTGCCCGTGCCGGTCGTTCACTTCCTTGAAGTGGTCGACGTCCAGCATCAGCATGCAGAGCCGGCGTCCGTAGCGGTGCGAGCGTGCGCGCTCGGCGGAGGCGCGCTCCAGGAAGGCGCCGCGCCGCAGCGCTCCGGTGAGCAGGTCGGTGACCGCGATGTGCCGGATGCGCCTGCCGCGCATGCTCAGCACGTAGGCGAGCACGCTCAGGCTCAGCACCGCCAGCACCGCCAGCACCAGCAATCCGGCCCTGAACGGAGAGGAGGTTTGCCAGCCGCCGCGGGGATGGGCCGCCACCTGCCAGGATCCGAACGGCAGCCGCACGGATTCGGTCACGGGCTTGTCGTCGAACACGGTCGCCGGCCCGAAGAACGCCTCGCCGTGCTCGCCGAGCCCGTCCCTCCCGCGCACCGCGAACTCCATCTCCCGGTTGTCCACGAGCGGCTGCAGGTTCTGCGTGAACCTGTCGTAGTCCACGATCAGCGTGGCGAAACCCCAGAAGCGGCGGCCGCCCATGCCGTCGCGGAAGATGGGATCGCGTGCCACCAGTCCCACGCCGCCCTGCTTCAAGGCCAGCGGCCCCGCCACGCGGATGCGGCCATCCTGGATGGTCTGCCGCACCACGTCCTTCTGCCCCGCGAGCTCCAGCAGGTTCATGCCGCGCACCTGGGCCTCGCCGGAGGAGGGATAGACGTAGCGCACCACGCCCCCGGGAGAGAGCTGTATCTCCCGCAAGTCAGGCAGGTTGCGGGCGAGGATCGGGCCGATGCGCTGCAAGGCGGCCTCGTCTATCTCACGGTCCATGGCGGTGAGCGCCTCGATCGCGAAGAGCGCGCTGAGGTCGAGGTTGATCTGCTGCTCCAGCCGGCCGCGGGCGAGGGCGGCGAACTGCACCACGCGGGCGCGCTGGCGCGCCTGGAACGCCACGTCCTCCAGGTGCACGATGTAGGCGGCGAAGCCGCCGGTGATGAGCAGGGTGAGCAGCGCCGCCGAGAGCGGCGCAGAAAAGAGCCTGAACTGCCATGTCTTCGCCATGGCTTCCGGTCCATCTGCGGGGGAGGCCTCTAAAATACCACGGGGCGGGCATGCTGCCCGCCCCGTGGTGGAGGGCCTGATCCCTTAAGGCTTCAGCAGGGCCGTGGCCTTGTCCAGCTCAGCGCTGTACTTCAGGAGCACGTCGGCGTCGATTCCGATGTACTTGTTGGCGGTGTCCCAGTCCTCCTGGTCCACCGCCTCGCGCACACCGGGCAGGGTCTTGGCGCCGTAGCCCGTGTACAGGCCCGGCGCATAGATCATGTGCCTGAACCAGGGCCGGCCCGGCAGGCCGTCCTTGTACTGCAGCATCTGTTCCAGGCCGCGCAGTTGCTTATCCAGTGCTGCGCGCCGGTCCGCCGTGAGCTTGAAGCCGCCGTCCGCCACTGCCGCGAACGCGGTGTCGTAGGCCGCGGCGCTGGCCTTTAGCTTCACCAGCGCGTTGTCCAGCGGCGCGAAGTTCAGGAACGGCGCCGGCTTGGCCGCCGGCGGCGGCACGTAGGTCAGGGTCGGGTCCGACGCCAGCGTGAACGCCTTGTCGCCGAGCAGCTTGTTCTGCTGCTCGTTGCGCGCGCGGATCCCCCCTGCCAGCTTCTGCACCTCGTCCACGTACCGGGCCACGGTGTCGGCGAAGTCGCCGAAGCTGTAGGGCAGCACGTCCGCCTGGGCGAAGCGCAGCACCGTGTGGCCGGCGGTCTGGGACAAGGCCACGCCGTACTTGAAGCCCGGGTCGCCGAAGCGGTCGTAGTGGTCGAAGGAGTCGTAGATGGAGTGGTAGTCGCCGCCCACGCCCTCGCCGTCGTAGCCCATGTCGAGGGAGGCGATGCCGAGGTGGTCGAGGAACGCGGTGTAGTCGGAACCGGAGCCCAGGGGGCCGAGCGGCAGCTCCTGGTCGGAGGCGGCGATGGCGGCGAGGTCCGCGTCCTCGGAGGAGGCGCTGGGCGAGAAACCCTGCACCCTGAGCGCCGCGCGCTCGCGCGCCATCACGCTCACGCCGGTCTGCGGGTCGGTGATGCCGTCCTCCACCTGGTTCACGGTGGCCTGCAGCGAATGCGAGCCGAGCGCGAACAGGAAGCCGCGCACGTTGCCGTCGGTGTTGAGGTAGAGCACCGCCTTCTTCTGCAGCTCGTCCGCGTGGGCCTCGGCCCATTCGGTGGAACCGAGCAGGCCCGGCTCCTCGCCATCCCAGCTCGCGTATACCAGCGTGCGCTTGGGCCGCCAGCCCTGCTTCACCAGCGCGCCGATGGCCTTGGCCTCGCCGAGCAGCGCCACGTTGCCGGACAGCGGGTCGGAGGCGCCGAACACCCAGCCGTCATGGTGGTTGCCGCGCACGATCCACTCGTCCGGCAGCTCGCTGCCCTTCATCACCGCGATCACGTCGTAGACGGGCTTCTGGTCCCAGTTGTTGAGCACCTTGAGGTGCACGCGCGTGGCGCCGGGGCCGATGTGGTAGGTGATGGGCAGCGCGCCGCGCCAGGACTCGGGCGCCACCTGCCCGCCGAGCGCGGCGAGCAGCGGCTTCGCATCCGCGTAGGAGATCGGCAGCACCGGTATCTTGAGCACGGTCTTCGCGTCAGCCAGGTCGAAATGGCCGGGCTTCGAGGGCGAGCCCTTGCCCGGGGTCAGCGGGTCGCCGGGATACACCGGCATGTCCGCCACCGAGCCGCGCTGCACGCCGTCCTCGGGGCGCCAGGCGCCCTTCGGATACACGTCGCCTTGGCGGTAGCCGTCATCGAAGGGATCGGAGTAGACCAGGCAGCCCACCGCGCCGTGCTGGTATGCCAGCTTGGGCTTGAGCCCCCGCCAGCCCTGGCCGTAGCGGGCGATCACGATCTTGCCCTTCACGTCCACGCCGTGGCGCGCCAGTTCCTTGTAGTCGTCCGGCATGCCGTAGTTCACGTACACGAGCTCGGCAGTCACGTCGCCGTCGCCGCCGTAGGCATGGAAGGGCGGCAGCACGTTGTCCGTCAGCCCCGAGGTGCGGTCGCCTTCCACCGCCGGCTCGTGCAGCTTGGCCTTGTAGTTGGTCGGCCCCACCATCTCCACGAGCTCTTCCTTTGGCGTCGGATAGAGGGTGTAGAAGGTCTCGATGCGCGCGTCCCAGCCCCAGGACTGGAACATCTTGAGCATGGCTTCGGCGTTGGCCTTGTCGTGGGGCGTGCCCACGTTGTTCGCCGCCGAGGACATGTCGCGGTCCCACTCCCGCAGCTCGTCGGCGTTCAGCTGCGCGTCGAACTTCTTCTCGAGCGCAGCCTGGGCTGTGGCGTTAGCGCCGGAGAAGCCCAGCATCGCGGGCTGGCTGTCATCGGCGGCGAGGGCACTCAAGCTGAGGCCGGCCGCCAGCGCGGAGACCAGCAGGGCAAGGGGTTTCACGGACCATGGACGGCGCATGGGCATACCTCGTGATACGGCAAGGGGGTAAAGAGGTTTAGATGATACGGCCAGAGTAAGGTTCCAGCCCAACCAACAGATTCTTATAGAGAAAGAAAGCTTAAAGCGTCACGAGCGAAGGCAGGGCTAGGCGCGCGAGGCGAGCAGGAGGGAGTGCACTCTGGGTGTGCATGACCGACTGCGAGCCGGAGCGCAACAACGCACTGCCGAGCGCAGTAGCTTTAAGCGTTTTCCTGTTTGAGCGCGCGGCCCATCAGGGCTTCGACTGCAGTGCGCGGGTCCTGGCCTTCATAGAGGATGCGGTAGATCTGCTCGCAGATGGGCATCTCCACGCCCAGGCGCTTGGCCAGCACGTGCACCGCCTCGGCGGCGTAGAAGCCCTCCACCACCTGGCCGATGTCCTTCTGCACCTGTTCGCGGCTCTTGCCGGAGGCCAACCCTAAGCCCATGCGCCGGTTGCGGGACTGGTCGTCGGTGCAGGTGAGGACGAGGTCGCCCAGGCCCGCGAGGCCCTGGAAGGTCTCGGGCCGCGCGCCGAGTTTGAGCCCCAGGCGCGTGATCTCGGCGAGGCCGCGGGTGATGAGCGCGGCACGGGCGTTGGCGCCGAACCCAAGGCCGTCGCTGATGCCGGTGCCGATGGCCACGATGTTCTTGACGGTGCCGCCCACCTCGACGCCCGTGAGGTCCTCAGAGGTGTAGGCGCGGAACGTGGGGCTCGCCACCGCCTGGGCCAGGTCCCCGGCGAAGCGCTTGTCGTTGGAGGCGATGGTCACGGCGGTGGGCATGCCGCGCGCGACTTCTTTCGCGAAGGTGGGGCCCGAGAGCACCGCGAAGGGGATGCCGTCGAACACCTCGCTCGCCACCTCGTGCAGGAGCTTGCCGCTCTCGATCTCGAAACCCTTGGTGGCCCAGGCGAGCCGCAGCGTCTTGGGCTTGCAGGCGGCGATCTGCTTCAGCGTGCTGCGGAAGCCATGGCTCGGCACCACCACCAGGAGGTCATCGCAGTCCGTCACCAGCTTGGGCAACTCGAACTCGATGGCGAGGGACTCGGGAAACGGGCAGCCGGGCAGGAAGCGCTTGTTCTCGCGGTCCTTCGGCAGCGGTTCGAGCTCGCTCTTGTCCACGGACCACAGGCGCACCGCGCGGCCGTTGCGCGCGAGGCAGATGGCGAGCGCGGTGCCCCAGGAGCCGGCGCCGACGATGCCGATGGGCCGCGTGCCGGACACGGGCTGCGCTTACTTCGCCGCCCCGGCTTCCGCCAGGCTCTGGGCGTAGACCGCGTCGAAGTTGACGGGCTGCAAGAGCAGCGCGGGCATGCCGCCCTTCATCACCAGGTCCGAGACCACCTCGCGGGCGTAGGGGAACAGGATGCCCGGGCAGTAGCTGCCGAGGATGGCCTTCTCCTCCGCTTCGGCGAAGCCGGACACGGTGAACAGGCCCGCCTGGTGCACCTCGATGAGGAACAGGCTGCGGCCGTCGCTGGTGGCTTCCACGGTGACGGTGAGCACCACCTCGACCTCGCTGCCCGAGATCTTCTTGCTGGCGGTGCGCATGTTCACGTCAAGCTGGGGGCTCATGGGGGAGGCGAACACCTCCGGCGAGCGCGGCGACTCGAAGGAGCAGTCCTTCACGTAGATGCGGTTCAGCAGCACGGTCTTCTGCTGGAGGTTGTCGTTCTCGGCCATGGGCTCCCTCGGATTGGTCTTATATATAAGGTTATCGGAAAACTTCAGCTGCCGGACAGGAGCGGGTCCAGCCCGCCGCTGCGCTCCAGCATGTACAGCTCGTCGAAGCCGCCCACGTGGTGCCCGCCGACGAAGATCTGCGGCACCGTGCGCCGGCCGCTCTTCTGCATCATCTCCGCCATCTTGTCCGGGTCCAGGTCCACGCGCACCTCGGTGTAAGGCACGTGCTTGGCGTCCAGGAGCGCCTTGGCACGCACGCAATAGCCGCAATATTGGGTGGAGTAGACCGTCACCGGCGCCATGGCTTCAGCCGCGCTCCAGCGGGAACTGTTCCTGCTGCCAGGCGGCGACGCCGCCCTTGAGCACGCTCACCGGTCCCAAGCCCAGCTTCGAGAGGCGCGCGGCGGCGCTGCCGGCCTCGCGGCCATCCTTGCAGCAGAGCAGCAGTGGCTGGCCTTTCAGTTTGTCGAGTTCGCCCGCCCGCGCGTCCAGTTCCGGCAGGGGCAGGTTGCGGGCGTGGATGATGTGGCCGGCGGAGAACTCGGCGGGGGAGCGCAGATCAAGCACCGCGGCGCCCTTGTTGATGAGCAGCACGCCCTGGGCGGCGCTCACTTCCTGGTACTTGCGCATGCGCCGCAACGCCTCGTCCACGGCGAGCGCGGCGAGCGCCAGCGCGGCAAGGCCGGCGAGGTAGTAGTGGTGCTGGATGAACTCGAGGAGGCGTGGCATGTTCGGTATATGTGGCCGGGTGCGGCGTAAAAAAGGCTGCGTAGTATAACAGCTCGCTTCCCAAGCCCTTGAAACACGGGGTAAAACGCCCTCATCCGGGCGGAATTGTTTAGAATCGGCCTCATCCCTGCCGCCGGGCCCCTGATTTGCCAGCCGTTCCGCACCGTATGCGTTCTCCGCTCCGCCTGAGGCGGCTATGGCTTGTGCTGCCGCTCCTGGCCCTGGCCGCCGCGGCCCACGGGGCCACGGACAGCGCCGCCAAGCAGAAGCAGCTCGATGCCCTGCGCGCGCGCTTGAGCAGGGTGCAGCAGGACCAGGAGGCGGCGCTGCAGAAGCGCGACGCGCTGCAAGTGCAGCTGCGCCAGAGCGAGCGCGCCATCGCCGCCGCCCAGCGCGAGTACCAGGACCTGGACCGGCAGGTGGACGCGGCCGAGCGCCAGCTCGCCGACCTCGAGCGCCAGAAGGCGGCACGCCAGGCGGCGCTGGACGCGCAGAAGCGCGCGCTGGCCGAGCAGCTGCAGGCCGCCTACCGTGAGGGCCAGGATTCGCAGCTCAGGCTGCTGCTGGACGCGCAGGACCCGGAGACGGTCGGGCGCCTGCTCGCCTACTACGACTACGTGAACCGCGCGCGCGCCGCGCGCATCGGTGCGGTGCGCAAGGAGATCGCGGCGCTGGATGAGGTGGACGCGCGCATCCAGGACCAGCTCGGCTCCCTCAAGAGCCTGCGCGACGGGCGCGCCAGGATGCTCGCGGAGCTGCAGTCGCGCGGCAAGGCGCGGCGCGAGCTCCTGGCGAGCCTCGACGCCGGCATCAAGAGCCGCGGCGCCGAGATCGCGCGCCTGAAGCGCGACCAGCAGGCGATGCAGTCCCTGGTGGACAGCCTGCGCAAGGCGCTGGGCGACGTGCCGCCGGAGCTCATGCAGGGCAAGCGCTTCGCCTCCCTCAAGGGCCGCCTGCTGTGGCCGGTGGCGGGCAAGGTGCTGGACCGCTACGGCGAACCGCGCGCCGGCGGCCACCTGCGCTGGGACGGTGATCTCATCGCCGCGCCCCTCGGCACGCCGGTGCGGGCCGTGTCCCAGGGACGCGTGGTGTATGCGGACTGGATGCCGCACTTCGGCCTGCTGGTGATCCTCGACCACGGCGACGGCTACCTCAGCATCTACGCCCACAACCAGAACGCCGCCCGCCAGGTGGGCGACTTCGTGAAGGCCGGCGAGACCATCGCCGCCCTCGGCGACACCGGCGGCGAGGACCAGCCCGCCCTCTACTTCGAGCTGCGCCACGGCAACGACACCCTCGACCCGCGCCGCTGGTGCCGCGGCAGCCCCTGAGGCACCGGGTGTACCATCAACCGCTTCCCACGCCGCGCCAGCGCGGCATGCAAGGACCGACATGAACACGCGCCTGCTCCCGCTGATCCTACTCACCGCCTCGACTGCCGCTGCCGCCGCGCCCGCGGTGCCGGCGCCCTCCGCCGCCACCCGCGCCGCGCTGCCCTGGGATGAGGTGCGCCAGCTCGCGGACGTGATGCAGCTCGTCAAGGAGCAATACGTGATCCCGGTGGACGATGCCACGCTGCTGCACGGGGCGCTGAAGGGCATGCTCGGCAACCTGGACCCGCACTCGGACTTCCTGGAGAAGACCGAGTACAGCGACATGCAGGACTTCACCAGCGGCGCCTACAACGGCATCGGCATCGACGTCGGCGTGGACGAGGATGGCGGCATCATCGTGGTCACGCCCATCGACGGCTCGCCGGCGGCCAAGGCCGGCGTGCAGGCGGGTGACGCGATACTGTCGGTGGACGGCACCTCCACCGACGGCCTGGACATCGACCAGGCCGGTGACCTCCTGCGCGGCAAGCCCGGCAGCAAGGTCACGCTGGAGCTGCAGGGCGCGGACCAGGACCGGCCCTACACCGTGACGCTCACCCGCGAGCAGGTGCGCGTGGCCTCGGCCCGCGGCGAACTCCTGCAGAAGGATTACGGCTACCTGCGCATCGCGGACTTCGGCGACGACACCGTCGCCGCCGTGCACGCGACCCTCAAGGACCTCGCCAAGAAGAACGGCGGACCGCTCCGGGGCCTCGTCATGGACCTGCGCCAGAACCCGGGTGGGTTGCTCGATGCCGCGGTGGCCGTGTCCGACGACTTCCTGGACAGCGGCGTGATCGTGACGGCCAAGGGCCGCGCCCCGGACGCGAACTTGAGCCGCAGCGCCGCCCCAGGCGATCTCCTGGCCGGCGCGCCCATGGTGGTGCTGGTGGACTACGGCACCGCCTCCGCCGCGGAGATCGTGGCGGGCGCGCTCAAGGACGATCGGCGCGCGCTGGTGGTGGGCACCCAGACCTTCGGCAAGGGCTCGGTGCAGACCGTGATCCCGCTGCCCCAGGGCGACGCCATCAAGCTCACCACCGCGCTCTACTACACGCCCTCGGGCCGCTCCATCCAGGCCCAGGGCATCGTGCCGGACGTGGAAGTGGACCAGCTCAAGCTCGCGGACGACGACGGACAGGGCGGTGCGCCCGAGAAGGAGTCGAGCCTGCGCAGCCACCTGCCGAACCCGGCGCCCGCACCGGCCACCGGCGCCGCTGCGGCGAAGGCGCTGCAGGCCCTGGCGGGCCGGGACTTCCAGCTCTACCAGGCGCTCAACCTATTGAAGGGATTGAGCGCGACCCGCGCCAGATGAGATCCGCCGCGCTCGTCCTGCTCGGGAGCCTGTGCACCGCCGCCGTCGCGGCGGACATCCCGCCGTCCGCGCCGCCGCCGTCACTACCGCCCGTGTACATCGCGGTGGTCATCGACGATCTCGGCAACAGCTGGGAGGAGGGCCGGCGCACGGTGGCGCTGCCGGGACCGGTGGCCTGCTCCATCCTGCCCCACACCGAGCGCGCCGAGGACATCGCAAACCTGGCCTACGCCGCCCGCAAGGAAGTGCTGCTGCACCTGCCCATGCAGTCCGTGGGCGAGCACCGCCTGGGTTCCGGCGCCGTGACGCTCGACATGAAGGAGCGGGACATCCGCGCCACCGTGGCGGACGACCTCGTCTCCATCCCGCACGTGGTGGGCATGAACAACCACGAGGGCAGCCTCATGACCCAGCATCCGGGCGACATGGCCTGGGTGATGCAGGCCCTGCGCGAGGCCGGGCCGTACTTCTATATAGACAGCTTCACTTCGGCAGACAGCGTCGCCTACCAGATCGCGCGGGAGCAGCATGTGCCGGCGGCGCGCCGCAACGTGTTCCTGGATGACGACAACGACGAGGCCTCGGTCAGATTACAGTGGAACCGCCTGCTTAAGCTCGCCCGCCGCCACGGCTTCGCGCTGGCCATCGGCCATCCGCGGCCAGCGACGCTGGCGGTGCTGGAGCAGGAGTTGCCGAAGCTCGCGGCGCAGGGCGTGGTGCTGGTGGCGCCGTCGAAGATCGTGGAGCTGCAGGAAAAGAATCCTCTATCAACTTCGAATTGATAATCAACTGAGATGCATCACCCAACCGCCGTAATCCTCAGGATTAAAATCTCTAAAATCGATGTCCTCTCTTGGATATAGCGTAGAAAGAACATCTTCAAAAGGCGGATGTGCAGGAGTTAACGAGAAAATCCGAGCAAATTTAGGTCGACTTTTATAGCAGTAATAACTCACTAGATGTTTAGTGTTATCGTCCAGTCTGAACTTGTAATTTGTGTTGTACAAAAGTAGAACAATGGGTAAGTGTCCTCGATATTTTTCTGATTTCTTGATTATTTCTTCATGGATAAATGCACTTCTCTGCAAAGGATCGTAGCCTTTAGGCGCCTCTTCATGTGTTGTTTTATAGAAAGCTAGAGGGGCGACCTCCATCAGTTCCAAAAAGGCATCCCCATAAGGCGTCGAAACCAAGAAATCTAAATCATCTTGTTTGTTTATCCGCAAATTAGAAAAGAAAGGGTTTAGGTTTTCTTTTATGAACGCTTTCGCGTCAGCCTCCATAAATCTAGTAGCGATAAACTTTTCTATCTCTTCTTTGGTCCCAGGAAAAGAAACCCTTTCGAAATTTCCATGCGCGACACCGTGCTCGTCTATATAGACATGATCATTTCCAATGATTCCAGTGGGCTTTTTCATATTGATATCACCACACGATTTCGGCCTCTGCTTTGCCTCATGGAGGAGAAATACGGGACAGACCACGTCTAATTGCAATCCCCCTCCTCTTGTCACAAAAGATTCATACAAGGTGACCCCCGATGATTCGATCGGGGGAGGGGCTATCCAGTTTGGTCTTGCCTGTTTAGCATCCGGCTAAAAAAGACAGGGTCAGGGATGGTCCGTCAGACGCAGGTCGGCCATGTCGGACTGGGCATCTACAGCCTCCACTCGTTCGAACGCCACTTCCATCAGGACCAACTTGGGGTCGAACTTCTTGAACACCAGTTTCAAGTAGTAGCTGTGGCCCGCTTCGAAGTCGCCGGTATATTCGGTGCCGCCTATGTCCCAGGCGTATGAAGCCAGCGTGTGCTTCCCAGGTGCGAGGTAGGCATAGGAGACGCTGCCGTTGGGGATGAGCCATAGGCTCTTGCCCCCTTCCTGTATCAGGACCTTCTTGCTGTCAAACGCAAGGAGATCCTCGCGGTAGACGAACACCAGGGCTTGGTCCGGCCTGACCGTCGGGGCAGCATGGTTCTTGAACTTCTCGGCGTCAGGCACGCTGGCGCAAGCGCCGATAAGGACGAATAAGAGCAGGCTCGTCAGGCGGCGCATAGACAGTTCCTTGTTTAGCTGGATACCACGACCCGGTTACGGCCCTTCTGCTTCGCTTCGTACAGAGCCCGGTCCGCGGCGTTGATGAGCGCGCTGATGCTGGTGGTGGCGCGGTTGTAGGTGGCGATGCCGATGCTGACCGTCACCTTCACCGGGCCCTGGGGCGAGTCCACCGTGAGCGTCTCCACCGCGTGACGCAACCGCTCCGCGGCGTCCAGCGCCAGGTCCGCCGCCGTCTCCGGCAGGAACGCCACGAACTCCTCGCCGCCGTAGCGGCCGATCACGTCCTGCTGGCGCAGGCAGGCGCGGCAGCTGTCCGCCAGCACCCGCAGCACCCGGTCGCCGGTCTCGTGGCCATAGCTGTCGTTGACGCGCTTGAAGTGGTCCACGTCCAGCATCAGCACCGAGAGCTCCCGCTGGTAGCGGCGGCTGCGGTCGAACTCCGCCTCGGCCCGCTGCAGGAAGCTGCGGCGGATGGCCAGGCGTGTCAGGCCGTCGGTGGTGGCGAGCCGCTCCAGGTCCTTGATCAGCAGCGCGCGGTCCAGGGCCACGCTCACCTGCTTGGCCATGGCAGCGGCGATGTCCAGGCCCTGGGCCTGGATGGTCTTGGCCGCGCGTCCCACCAGCAGCAACCTGTAGGGCCTGTTGCCGGAGACCAGCGGTACCGCGAGGTAATGGCGCGGTGCCTGGCCGGCGGGCTCCAGCGTCGCCGCCTCCGCGTCCGTGAGCAGGCGCGGCAGCGGATCCTTGCGCAGCGCTGCCGCTACCTGCGCATGCGCGCTCGGCCAGCGCTCGTGGTAGAGCTGCTCCACCGCGTCGCCGCCGCGGCAGCCGATGAGCGTGAGACCGGCTTCCCGCTCCACGTAGAACAGCGCCCGGTCGTACTCGATGAACTTCATCAGGCTGTCCAGGAGGCAGGCGGCGATGGCGTTCTCGTCCTCCAGCGCGGTGACGGACTGGATGAGCTGGTGCAGCGCCTCGGCCCAGCGGCGGCGGTTGCGCTCCTCGGCATAGGCCTGGCGCCGCTTCAGGGAGCGGGCGAACAGGTAGAACCCGCCGCCGCCCACCAGCAGCGCCGCGAGCGCGTATCCCAGGTAAGCCCACCAGCTGCGCCAGGGCGGCGGCAGCACATCGATGGCGAGCGTCGCCTCGCGCCCGGACCAGGTGATGCCGTCGTTGGAGCCCTTCACATGCAGCACGTAGTGCCCGGGGTCGAGGTTGGTGTAGGTCACGGCGCGCTCGCCGGCGATGCTGTGCCACTCCTCGTCGAAGCCTTCCAGCGTGTAGCGGAAGCGGTTGCGGACGGGCTGGGCGTAGTCGAAGGCGGCGAACTCGAAGCCCAGGATGTTGTCCCGGTAGCGCAGCGCCGGCGTCTCGCCCGGTGCTGTCGGCGCCTGCGGCTTGCCCAGCACCGTGAAGCGCGTGATGGCCACGTCCGGCGCGGGCGAGACACCGTCCAGCGCGGCAGGATGGAAACTGGTGAGGCCGTTGCCGCCGCCGAAGAACAGCTCGCCGTCGGCGGCGGCATAAGCGGCGCCTTCGTTGAAGCCACCCTTCTGCAGCCCGTCCGGCTCGGCGTAGTTGCGGCGCACCGCACCGTCCGGCGCGAAGCGCGTGACGCCTTTGCCGGTGGCGAGCCAGAGGTCGCCATCCTGTTCCAGCATCCCGTCGATGCCGAGGTCCGGCAGGCCCTGCGCGAGGCCGTAGTGGCGCACCGCACCGTCCTTGGGGTCGATGGCGTCGAGTCCGTTGTCGGTGCCGGCCCACACCCGTCCATCGCGGGTGGCGAGGCAGCTCAGCACCGAATCGCTGGCGATGCCGTGGCGCGCGTCGCCCGCCTCGCTGTACACCTCGAAGCTGTCATGCACGCCGTCGAAGCGCGCCAGGCCCGCCGGGGTCGCCACCCACAGCGCGCCGTCGCGGCTCTGGCACAGGCCCCCGGCCAAGCCATGCGGCAGCGCGTCGGCGCGCCTGGGGTCCGGCATGAAGCGGCGCAGCACCTTGCCGGCGGCGGGATCGAACTGCACCAGCCCGGACTCGGTGCCGACCCACAGGCGGCCCTGGGCATCCTCGAATATGGAGTTCACGCTGTTCTGGTAAGGGTCGCCACCCGCGCCCGCCAGCGGGTGGAACGCGAAGCTGTCGCTCGCCGGCAGGTAGCGCGCGATGCCGTAGTCGGTGCCGAACCACAGGCGCCCCTCCCGGTCGCCATGGATCGCGTTCACTGCCTTGTCGTCCGGCGTGGAGGCCGGCCGCCCCGGCAGGATGTACTGCCGGTAATGGCGGCGCGTGGGATCGAGGCGCGTGAGGCCCTTGAGGGTGCCCACCCACAGCGTGCCGTCCGCTTGCTTGTAGATGGAGGTGACGAAGTCGCCGGCGAGTCCGTCGGCGGAACCCGGGTGTGAATGGTAATAGCCGAACACCTGGGTGCGCGGGTTGTAGATGTCGATGCCGCTGTAGTAGCCGCCGATCCAGTACAGGCCGGTGCGGTCCTGGTAGAGCGTGTGCAGGTCGTCGTCCCTCAGGCTCGCGGGGTCCGTGGGATCGTGCCGGTAGCTCGTGAAGCAGCCGCTCTTGGGATCGAAGCGGGCGAGGCCGCCGTGCAGGAGCGTGATCCACAGGTCGCCTTCCGCGTCCTGCACCATGCCGCGCACGTGGTCGCTGTAGAGCGCGCACTCCAGGCCGGGCTGCATGACGTGGAACGCCGTGAGCACGTCGCCCGCATCCACCACGCCGATGCCGTGCTCGCTGCCGATCCACAGCCGGCCGGCGCGGTCAGCGTAGAGCCGGCTGATGGGCGCCACGTCCAGCACCGGTTGCGCCCGGGCGAGCAGCGCGGGCGCACCCTTGAGCGCGAGGCGCACCAGCGTGTCGCGCTGCTCGTCGTACCAGAACACGCCATGGTCCGAACCCACCCAGAGGCGGCCGCGCGCATCCTCCTGCAGCGAGAGGATGCGTTCACCGTTCGGCAGCGTGGAATGCGTGGCGTAGTGGCGGAAGTCGGCGCCGCCGCCGTCGAGCCGGTCCACGCCGTGGTCCGTGCCGACCCACAGCCGGCCCTTATGGTCGAACAAGAGCGCGAACACCCTGTCGTCAGCGAGGCTGCCGGTCCGGTCCGCGGCATGGGTGTGGTGCACGAAGCGCGCCTCGCCGGGCGCGAGGCTGTCGAGTCCCGCGCCCTCGGTGCCGGCCCAGAGCGTGCCGTCCGGCGCGAAGGCCAGCGTGGTGACGATGTTCTGTGCCAGGGAGTCCGGCTCATGCGGGTCATGCAGGTAGGTGACGAAGCGGTAGCCGTCGTAGCGCTGCAGACCGTTGTCGGTGGCGATCCACATGTAGCCCACCTTGTCCTGCAGCAGCGCCTGCACGTTGCCGCTGGCGAGGCCGTCCTCGGTGTCGAAGTGGCGGAAGTGGGGCGTGGAACCGGGCGGGTAGGGGACGGCGGGTGCGGGGTGAGCAGCTGGGACCGGCATGAGCCAGGCAGCCAGCATGAGGCCCGGCAGGGAGAGACGGCCGACGGAGCGCTTTGGGCTCGGCATGGAGGCTACCGGTTCTGTCCCTATGAGATCGGGTCGCGCCCGCTCTTATTTGACAGATTGTTCCCGGATTGGCGGCGCCCGTCCAGCTAGGCCGTGAGGAAGCCCCACAGCAGCAGCGCGGCGCCGGCCACGGCCAGCGCGCCCGCGGGCCAAGCGGGTCCGCCGCCCAGGCCCAGCAGCACCAGCCCGCCCAGGAGCAGTGCCCCGCCCCCGGCGGCCCGGTAGCGGTGCCGGCTCATGGCCTCCAGGGCCGCTTCCCGCTGCAGCTCCCGCGCGGCGTCAGCACGGATCGGGTCTTCTTCCGCGAGGCGCCGCAGGATCGTGTGGAGGCGGCCCGGCGCTTCCAGCAGGAGCTCGCGCACCACCGGCAGGCCGTCCAGCACGCGCTTCAGGGTGGCGCGGGGTCCCATGCGCTCGCGGGTCCAGTCCTCCAGGAAGGGCTTGGCGGTCTGCCACAGGTCGAGCTCCGGGTAGAGCTCGCGGCCCAGGCCCTCGATGTTGAACAGCGTCTTCTGCAGCAGCACCAGCTGCGGCTGCACTTCCATGTTGAAGCGGCGCGCGGTCTGGAACAGGCGCAGCAGCACCTGGGCGAAGGAGATGTCCTTGAGCGGCTTGTTGAAGATCGGCTCGCACACCGAGCGGATCGCCATCTCGAACTCGTCGGCGCGGGTGCCCGGCGGCACCCAGGATGATTCCACGTGCAGTTCCGCCACGCGCCGGTAGTCGCGCTGGAAGAACGCCAGGAAGTTCTCGGCCAGATAGTACTGGTCGCGGCGGCTTAGGGTGCCGATGATGCCGAAGTCCACGGCCATGTAGATGGGCCGCTGCGGGTCCTCGACGCCGACGAAGATGTTGCCGGGGTGCATGTCGGCGTGGAAGAAGTTGTGCTTGAACACCTGCGTGAAGAAGATGGTCACGCCGTTCTCGGCCAGGCGCTTCATGTCCGTGCCGCGGGCGCGCAGCGTGGCGAGGTCGCTCACCGGCACGCCGTGGATGCGCTCCATGACCATCACGTCGCGCCGGGTCAGGTCCCAGAACACCTCGGGCACGTACAAGAGGTCCGAGCCCTCGAAGTTGCGCTTGAGCTGGGTGGCGTTGGCCGCCTCGCGCACCAGGTCGAGCTCGTCCAGCACGGTCTTCTCGTACTCCGCCACCACCTCCAGCGGGCGCAGGCGGCGGCCGTCGCTGGAATAGGCCTCCGCCAGGCGCGCGATGAAGTAGAGGACGTCCAGGTCCGCACGCACCAGCCTCTCCACGCCGGGCCGCAGCACCTTCACCACCACCTCGCGGCCGTCCTTGAGCTTCGCCGCGTGCACCTGGGCGATGGAGGCGGAGGCCAACGGCGTCTCGTCGAATGCGGCAAAGAGCTCCGTCACCGGCTGGCCGAGGGAGCGCTCCACGATGATGCGTGCCTCGCGGCCCGGGAACGGCGGCACCTGGTCCTGCAGCTTCGCCAGCTCGTCGGCGATGTCCAGCGACAGGAGGTCGCGGCGCGTGGAGAGCACCTGGCCGAACTTGACGAAGACGGGGCCGAGTTCCTCCAGCGACAGGCGGATGCGCTCGCCGCGGGTGATGGCCTTGCTGCGGGTCCAGTAGAAGGGGTTGAAGTAGACGATGAAGCGCATGGGCCGGAAGAGGTGCGTGGCGAGCACGATCTCCCCGAGGCCGTGGCGCATCAGGACCCAGTTCACGCGCCACAGGCGCAAGGCCTGGCGGGCGGTGATCATGTGGGCCGCCTCAGGCGCGACTCGGCGCGCTTCACCCGCGCTGTGAGGCGCTCGGCGTCATCGCGCAGCCGGTCCACGCCGGCGAGGAAACCCTCCACCTCGTGGCGCGGCGGCAGCTCGCGGGACTCGTAGTGAAGGTAGTCGGCCACGTCCCGGCCGAGGCGGCTGCCCGCGTCGCGGCCCCAGCCGAGGAAACCGTGCACGGCGTTGCCCACCTGGCGCGCCGCCACGTCGCCGATGCGCCGTGCCAGGAGTTCCTCCCAGTCCAGGTCGGCGTTCTTCAGCAGGCGCGAGAACACCTGCGCCGTCTCCGCCTCGCCGCTGATGGTCATGCCCTTGGGGATCGCCTCGCCGTCGCGCTTCAGGGCCGCCGCGGCGAGGGAGGCGGCGGGCGCGCGCACCGTGATGTCCGCCGCGCCGTGGTAGTCCGCCGCCACGGTCATGCGGCCGCCCTGGGGCAGGAAGTGCAGCGTGAGCGGCAGGCCGATGAGTTCCAGGCGGATGACCTTGCCCTCGAGCTTCGCGAGGTCCGCGCGCGCCGCGCTGGAGCCCTGCAGCGAGGTCTCTAGCGCCTTCTCGACTCCCGCGGCAATCAGGTCGCCGAAGGGCAGCGCGCTCACAGCTTGTGGCCCCGGTGCAGGGCGACGATTCCGCCCGAGAGGTTGAAGTAGTCGCAGCGCTCGAAGCCCGCGGACTGCATCATGCCCTTGAGCGTCTCCTGGTCCGGGTGCATGCGGATGGATTCGGCCAGGTAGCGGTAGCTCGCTTCATCCTTGGCCACGTACTTGCCGAGCTTCGGCAGTATGTTGAAGGAATAGCTGTCGTAGATCGGCTTAAGGCCGGGCGCCGTGGGATGCGAGAACTCCAGCACCAGCAGCCGGCCGCCGGGCTTCAGTACCCGGTACATGCTGGCGAGCGCCTCCTGCTTGCGGGTGACGTTGCGCAAGCCGAAGCCGATGGTGACGCAGTGGAAAGAGTTCGTCGCTAACGGCAGCTTCTCGGCATCGGCGATCGCGTACTGCACGTTGGACGATTCGCCCGCGTCCACCAGCTTGGCGCGGCCGTGGGCCAGCATGGCGGGGTTGATGTCCGTGAGCAGCACCGAGCCGCTCTCGCCCACCTGCCGAGCCATGCCGCGGGCCAGGTCGCCGCTGCCGCCGGCCACGTCCAGCGCCTGCTGGCCGGGTTTCAATCCCGTCTGACCCAAGGCGAAGCGCTTCCAGAGGCGGTGCACGCCGAACGACATGAGGTCGTTCATGAGGTCGTAGTTGTCCGCCACCGACTCGAACACCCGGCGCACCCGCGCGGCTTTCTCGCCCACGGCGACGCGCTGGTAACCGAAATCGGTGGTGTTGTCGCCGGCGGGCTTGTTCATGTTCTGGAGGTAGGTTCGGGACGGCCCATTCTAGCAGCCGCGCCGGGGAGGCCGAAAACCCAGGGAAAGACCGGGTGTTAAACCCGTTTGAAGATGAGACTGGTGTTTATCCCGCCGGTTCGCCGCATGCGGCGAACGGGCAGGCAGGATGCCTGCCCCGTGCCGCGCACGTAGCAGGGCGAGAAACACTGTTTCGAGCAAGCGCGGAAGGCCGTCAGGCCCGGCTTCTTCTCTTACACGCGTTTGAAGATAAGGCTGGTATTAATTCCGCCAAACGCGAAGTTGTTGCTGATGATGCAGTCGGTCTCGAGCTTGCGCACGCCGCCCGTGATGTAGTCCAGCTCGGCGCAGGCCGGATCCAGCTCGTCCAGGTTCAGGGTGGGGGCGAACCAGCCCTCCAGCATCATGCGGATGCTGAGCCAGGCCTCGAGGGAGCCGCAGGCGCCCAGGGTGTGGCCGAAGTGCCCCTTGAGGGAGCTGAAAGGCATCTTGCTGCCGAACACCTGCTGCGTCGCCACCGACTCCGCGATGTCGCCGCGGTCGGTGGCGGTGCCGTGCGCGTTCACGTAGCCGACCGCGCCCGCCGGCAGGCCCGCGTCCTGCAGCGCCAGTTCCATGACCTTCGCCATGGTCTCGGCCTGGGGCTGGGTGATGTGCGCGCCGTCGCTGTTAGTGCCGAAGCCCACCACCTCGGCGTAGATCCTCGCGCCGCGCGCCTTGGCGCGGTCCAGGTCCTCGAGAACCACGCTCGCGGCGCCCTCGCCGATCACGAGGCCGTCGCGGTGCTTGTCGAAGGGGCGCGGCGCCGTGGCCGGCGCGTCGTTGCGGCGGCTCGCCGCGAACAGCGTGTCGAACACCGCGGTCGGGCCCATGCTGAGCTCCTCCGCGCCGCCGGCGATCATCACGTCCTGCTGGCCGTGCTTGATCGCCTCGTAGGCGAAGCCGATGCCCTGGCTGCCGGAGGTGCAGGCGCTGGTGGAGGGGATGACGCGGCCGGTGATGCCGAAGAACAGGCCGATGTTCACCGCGCCCGTGTGGCTCATCATCTGCACGTAGGTGTTGGAGGTGAGTCCCCTGAGGCTCCTGTGCTCGCCCATGCGGCCGAAGGCCATGGTGGCCTCGGCGCCGCCGGCACAGGCGCCATAGGCGATGCCGGTTCGGCCGGATTTCAGGATGGGGTCGCCGATGAGCCCCGCCTGCTCGAGCGCGAGCTCGCTGGCGCGGGTGGACATCACCGCCACCGGCGCCATGCTGCGCAGGATCTTGCGGTCGTAGTGCGGCGGCAGCTGGTAGGGGGCGACCGGGGCCGCCAGCTTGCTGCCGAGGTCGTCGAGCTTGTCCCACTCCGCCATGCGCACCACGCCGGAGCGGCCCTCGCGCAACGCGCCGGAGATGGTCTCCCAGTCGTGGCCGAGCGCGGTGACGCCGCCGAAGCCGGTGATTACGACGCGGCGCGGCACGGGGAGATTCCAGTGTGGGCGAGGGAGGGCATCGGGGTGATGATATATCCAAACGCCGGGACTTTAGGTCCCGGCCGGGCCGCGGGGCCTCAGGGGCTGGGTTGGGAAGGTACCAGCATCTGCTCGATGATGCGCTGCACGTCGGCCACGGTGCGCACGCCCTTGAAATCCTCGGGGCTGACCTTGCGGCCGGTCATCTCCTGCAGCTTGATGACCATGTCCACGGCGTCGATGCTGTCCAGGTCCAGGTCCTCGTAGAGGCGGGCCTCGGGGGTGATCTTCGCGGGGTCGAGGTCGAACTGCTCCACAAGGGTGTCCTTGAGGGTCTTGAAGACGTCCTGTGGGAGCATTACGCGGCTCTCTATATATCTGGATATATGGTTATCGAGCGCCGGAAGTCCGGCTCCCATGTCGGCCGCTCATCGGGTGGCGACCGTGGCCGCTATGTTAACGCTTCTGGACGCCCGGGCAAGGGCTCGGACTCCGCTTCAGGGCCGATGCCGAGGAGTTCCGGCAGCGTGACGCACTCCAGGCCCCGTTCCCGCAGGCCCTCCAGGATGATGCTCACGGCCTCGGCGCATCCCCCGCGGTGCCGGCCCGGCAGATGGTGGCCGTCGTGCAGCAGCACGATGTCGCCGCCGCGGATCCGCTTCAGCACCCGCTGCGCCATGCGTCCAGGGTCCGCGTCCAGGGTGTCCCGGCTGTGCACCGACCAGGCCACCAGGGTCAGTCCCTTCTTCCAGAGCGCATGCCCGAGCTCGCCGCTCTTGATGCCTACCGGCGGCCGGTACAGGGGCAGCGGCCGGCGCCCGGTCGCCGCCGCGATGGCCTCTTCGCAGCGGGTGAGCTCCTGCACGTGGCGGCCGGTCATGTAGAAGTTCTGCAGGAAGGAATGCTGCCAGGAGTGGTTCGCGAGCACGTGACCCTCCGCGGCCATGCGCCGGCCGAGCTCCGGCTGCGCGGCGAGTGCGCGGCCCACCACGAAGAAGGTGGCGCGGGCACCGTGGCGCTTGAGCACGTCCAGCACCTGGGGCGTCACCTCCGGGTCCGGGCCGTCGTCGAAGCTGAGCGCGACCTTGCGGCTCGTCCGGTCGCCGTGGCTTACCGCCGGATGGAAGAGGCTCGAGCCCGGGCGGAACATGCCGTCCGCCGACACCAGCACCAGCAGCGCCGTCAGCAACAGGAACCAGGCCGGCAGCGCGCCGGGGAACAGCGCCCCGCCGAGCGCCACCAGCGCGCACAGCACTGCGGCGCGGTGGATGTTCCAGCGCAGGAGGTCCGTGAGTCGGGGGCGGCGTGCCATCGCCGATATGATAATGCGCGGGGCCCTAGCCCTGCAGGAAACCCGCGTCTGCGAGCGGCAGTTCCGTCCAGCCGTCCTGCGGCGTGCGGCGCCGGCAGCGCCACTCCGGGCTGGCGCCGCGTAGCGCCGCTGCCAGCTGCCAGTGGGACGGGAACGCGACGTGCAGGAAGTGCCATTCTTCCGGCGGGAACGGGCCTTCCAGCCGCGCGCGGCCCGCGTCCATGTCGAAGCAGGCATGGCGCAGCCCGTCCCAGACCGAGAGCTGCGCGGCCTTGCAGGCGGCTTCCTTGAGAGTCCAGAGCCGGTAGAACGCCTGAAGCTGCGTGTCTCCGCTGAGCTCAGCTAGCCGCGCCGCTTCCCGGGCGCAGAACAGCCGCGCCGCCTGCCCGGCCACTGCGCGTGGGCGACAGCGCTCCAGGTCCACGCCCACCGGCAGCGGCGCCAGCGCTACCGCGAAGAACTCGCCGCTGTGACTGAGGTTGAGGTGCACATCCGCGGCCAGGTAGCGCACCCCGCCTTCGTCGGCGGTGACGAGCGCCGCCGGGTCCGCTTCCCCCAGCACCGCCTCCAGCGCATCCAGCAGCAGTGCGCGGCCGCCGAGCCAGCTCAGGCGGCGGGCCGTCGCGGTGAAAGCGTGGTAACGCGCCCGTTCTTCGGAGCGCAGGCGCGGCAAGAGCGTCTTCTCCCGCGCCCCATGGCCGGCGGTGTCCGCTTCCGCCAGCATGATGTCGACCCGGATGGCGGCCACGTTATGCCCGTGCTGACCCCGTGATTCCCCGCACCATAGCACGGCCGCCGCGCGATGGCGGAAGACATGCTAGATTGCTCGGACCTCTGGCTGGAGCGTGCCCATGGATAACCATACCGAACAATGCGACGTGCTGGTGATCGGCGGCGGTCCCGGTGGCAGCACCGCCGCGGGCCTGCTCGCACGCAAGGGCCACAAGGTCATCCAGCTCGAGAAGGACCACCATCCGCGTTTCCACATCGGCGAGTCGCTGCTGCCCATGAACATGCCGGTGTTCGAGCGCCTCGGCGTCATGGACAAGATCCGCGCCATGGGCGTCCACAAGCCCGGCGCCGACTTCGAGGCCAATAACGAGCGCGGCTACAACACCTACCTGTTCGCCCGCGCCCTCGGCGACAGCCCGCCGAATGCCTACCAGGTGTGGCGCCAGGACTTCGACAAGATGCTGTTCGACCACGCCCGCGAGTGCGGCGCCGACGGCCGCGAAGGCGCCGAGGTGGTGGCGGTGGAGCAGCGCGGCCCGCGCGATACCCTCGTGGACGTGAAGACAGATGACGGCCGGATCTACCGGATCCAGGCGCGCTACCTGCTTGATGCCAGCGGACGCGACGCCTTCATGGCCAGCAAGAAGAAGATCCGCAAGAAGAACCCGCAGCACCAGAGCGCGGCGATCTTCGGCCACTTCCGCGGCGCGGAGTTCCGTCCCGGCGCCGATGCCGGTAACATCAGCATCTACAACTTCCCGCACGGCTGGATGTGGATGATCCCGCTGCCCAACGGCGTGATGAGCGTGGGCGCGGTGTGCCGCCCCGACTACCTCAAGCAGCGCCGCGGCCGCACCCGCGAGTTCCTGTTCGACACGCTCAAGACGAGCGAGGGCCTCTGGAAGCGCATGGAGAAGGCCGAGCTCATCGGCGACGAGGTGCGTGTCACGGGCAACTATTCCTACGAGGCCACCCATATCGGCGGTCCGGGCTGGATGCTGGTGGGCGACGCGTTCGTGTTCCTGGACCCGGTGTTCTCCTCGGGCGTCTACCTCGCCACCAGCGGCGCCGAGCAGACCGTGGCCCTGGTGGAGGAGGCGCTGGCGCACCCGGAGCGCGAGGTGCGGCTGCAGCGCAAGCTGGAACGGCGCCTGCGCAAGGGCATGAGCCGCTTCGCGTTCTTCATCTACCGCTTCAACTCGCCGGTGATGCAGCACCTGTTCCAGAATCCGCGCAACGACTGGCAGATCGAGCAGGGTGTGATCTCGATGCTGGCAGGGGACCTGTTCGACTCCTGGAAGGTGCAGCTTAGGCTGTACCTGTTCAAGGTCATCTACGCGGCCTATGCCCTGCGCCATTGGCGCCTATGGTACGGCGAGCACCGCTACCGCATGGTCCAGGCCCGCGCCGAGTTCACCGGCGGGAATACGCCGGTGGATAAGGTCTAAATCTAGCTGAAAAATCCGGACTCGCCTCCGCCGCATCGAGCGCGGAGGCGCTTGATGCGCGTGCGGTGCATTCCGCACCGCATCTCTCCAGACAGGTACGCCTAGAACATCCCGCCGTTTATGGAGAGCACCTGCCGCGTGACATATGCGGCGGGCTCCGAGAACAGGTAGGCCACCAGCGCCGCCACTTCTTCCGGCTTGCCGGCGCGTCCCAGCGGGATCTGCTTGAGGATCTCCTCCACCGGCAGGTCCTGCACCATGTCGGTCTCGATGAAACCCGGCGCCACGCAGTTCACGGTAATGCGCCGGCTCGCGAGCTCCACCGCCAGCGCCTTGGAGGCGCCGATGAGCCCGGCCTTGGCCGCGCTGTAGTTGGTCTGGCCGCGGTTGCCCATGAGCCCGGACACCGAGGCGACGGTCACGATGCGCCCGCCATCCCGCAGCCGCACCAGCGGCATCACCAGGGGATGCAGCAGGTTGTAGAAGCCGTCGAGGTTGGTGGCGATCACCCGGTCCCAATCCGCGCCCGGCATGGCGGCGAAGGTGTTGTCGGCGTGCATGCCGGCGTTGCACACCACGCCCCAGTAGGCGCCGTGCGCTTCCAGGTCCTGCTCCAGCGCCGCGCGGGTGGCGTCGCGGTCCGTGAGGTCGAAGGCGAGGGTGCGAGCCCCGCCGAGCTCCTTCGCCAGCGCCACCGCCTTGGCGGCGTTGCTGCGGTAGTGCAGTGTGAGCGCGAAGCCTTGCCGCGCCAGGGCGCGGGCGATGGCCGCGCCGATGCCGCCGCTCGCCCCTGTCACCAATACGCGTCGCTGCGTGCTCACGGCATCTTCTCCCCGTCCAGTTCCACCACGATGAGCGTGGCCGTCACCAGGGTGCGGCCCTCCGCCAGTATGCGGCAGGCGCAGGCGGCCACGCCGCCGCTCTCGCCGAACTCCCGGTCCGCCGTCACCTCCAGTTGCATGCCGGCAGGGAAATAGGCGGTCTCGGCCTGGTAGCGGCGCGTGCCGAGAAGCATGCCCGCGTTCGGCGCCTTCTGGGCGCGGCGCGCTTCCAGGCCCGCATGGGCGGCGATGGCCTGGGCCATGATCTCGATGCCGACCCAGGCCGGCACACCGGCGCCGTCCACGAAGTAGGGATGTTCGGAAGTGATGCGCGTGGTCGCGCGGATGCCGTCGGCATGGTCTTCCAGCACCGCGTCCAGCAGCACCGCCGGACCGCGGTGCGGCAAGAGTTCCTGTACCGGCGGGAACGCGTCCATCAGTTACCCAGCACCAGGCAGGCATTGTTGCCGCCGAAGGCGAAGGAGTTGCTGGCTACCACGCGGCAGGCGCGCGGTGCGTAGCCCACGCTGCAGAGGTTGAGCCGCGCCAGCGCGGGGTCGGCGACGCCGTCCCATACGTGGGGCGGCAGGCCCGCTGCTCCCTCGCCGGTGAGCAGCATCCAGCAGAATGCCGCCTCGGTGGCGCCGGCCGCGCCCAGGGTGTGGCCGACGAGCGGCTTCGTGGAACTGCACGGCACCTCGCCCAGCACCCGCGCCACCACCTGGCTCTCCATGGCGTCGTTCAGCACGGTCGCCGTGCCGTGCAGGTTGAGGTAGTCCACCTGCGTGACGCCCGCCTGGTCCAGCGCCTGGCGCAACGCCGTCTCGGCGCCCTTGCCTTCCGGATCGGGCCCCGAGATGTGGTACGCGTCGGAGGACTCGCCCATGCCCAGGAGCGCCACCGGTCCGGGCTCGCGGCTCATGAGGAAGATCGCCGCACCCTCGCCGATGTTGATGCCGTCGCGGTTCCTGCTGAAGGGGTTGCACAGACCCTGGGACACCGACTCAAGCGCCGCGAAGCCGTTGAGCGTGAGCCGGCAGAGGGAATCCACGCCGCCGGTGATCACCGCGTCGCAGAGGCCGCTCCGGATCAGGCGGCGCGCCGAGGCGAACACCTTGGCGCTGGAGGTGCAGGCGGTGGAGACGGTCCAGGCAGGCCCGCGCACGCCCAGCGCGCGACGCAGGTACTCGGACGGGCTGCTGATCTCCTGCTGCCGGTAGTCGTAGCCGGCGGAGAGCGCGCCCTGCGCGAGCAGTGCCGCCAGCGCGCGCTCGCCTTCGGCGATGCCGGAAGTGCTGGTGCCGAGCACGATTCCCACCCGCGCGGCGCCGTGGCGCGAGAGCGCCGCGTCCACCGCGGGACGAATCTGCGCCAGCGCGGCGGCCAGCAGGCGGTTGTTGCGCGAGTCGTAGGCGCCGGACTCCGGCGCCAGCGCCGGCAGCTCAGCACGCACCGTGCCGGCGCGCACCGCGCGCGCGGGGATGAGGTCGTCGCGCCGCAGCATGCCGGCGCTGGAACCCGCGAGCAGGCCGGCGCGCACGGTGTCCACGTCGCCGCCCAGGGCATTCAGGATGCCGAGGGCGTTGAGGTAGACGCGCGTCACGGACCCGCTTCCAACGGCTTCATGTCCACCGTGAGTCCGAGCGGCGGCACTTCGATGCGCATGCTCTGCCGGTCCAGCGGCGCGGCGTCCTTCTCTATCAGTGCGATCATGTGGCCATGCTCCGCGATCTCGCGGCGCTCGCCCTGGTCCGTGTCGGTCACCGTGAGCGTGAGGTCATGCAGCCTGGGCTTGAGCTCGGCGGGATCGGCGAGCGCGAGCTCCAGCATCACCAGCAGCTTGTCGGTGGGGAGCTCGGGAGCGTCCGGCTCGACGCTGAGCGTCCGGCCGTCGTACTGCATCAGGAACAGGCCGGTGCCGAACAGGCTGGAGCCCGCGAGGCGCAACCCGCCGGCGTCGATGTGGAGCTGGCCCATGAAGCTGTCCTGCCGGCCCTCGCGGGTCACGGTCACGAGCCGGCTGCCGTCCATCGCCGGCAGCGCCGCGGGCGGCAACGGGCAGACCTGGCCGCTGCGGCCGAAGCGGGTGCAGTCCGGCATGAGTGGCGTGATGCAGCCCGCCAGCGGCAGCGCCAGGAGCGCCCAGGCGGCGAGGCGTGCGCGTCTCACGCGGACTCCGGCGGCAACGACAGGGGCGCGCTGAGGAAGCTCGCCAGGATGCCGATCAGGGTGGCGACTCCGAACACGTGCAGCGCCGGGATATGGCTGAGCGCCAGCAGGCCGAAGGAGAACAGCATGGTCATGGCGGAGAGGCTCACCGCCAGCGCCGGTGAGCGCCGTGTGGCGCCGCCCTCCCGCAGGAACACCGCATAGTCGCGGCCGAGACCCAGGATCAGGATCAGCGCCACCACGCCGAACAGGTTGAGCGGCTCGCCCAGCCAGCCCATCACGCCGAGCGTCAGGCCCAGCGCCAGCAGCGGCGGATACAGCATGCGCAGCGCCTCGCGCCGGCCGTAGCGCCACACCAACAGCGCCGAGATGAGGCCGTAACCCAGGATCACGAGCCAGGTGGTGCGCACGCGGATACGCTCGAAGGTCGCGGCGATGCGCGCCAGCGGATCCACGAATGCCACGCCCGGCACCGCCGCCGCGTCCTTCGCCAGCAGCGCGGGGTCCACGTCGCTGCTGCCGGTCACGGTCGCGATCAGCGCCACCTGCTCGCCGTCCTCCAGCACGAAGCGCTTGAGCGCCGGCGCCGCGTCGAACAGCGTCTCGGGCGCGAAGGTGTCAGGGTAGGCGTCCCGCCATTCGGCCACGTTGCGGTCCGCGAGTTTCGCCGGCAACCCGAGGCGGGTGAAGCCGGCGCGCAGTGCGGCCGGATCGCCGAACACATGCTTCCAGGCAGCGAGGCTTGCCTTCTGGTCGGCGATGGAGGGCAGGAAGCGCGAGAGGCCAAGGGTCGCGAGGCCGGGCGAATCGGCGCCGATGCGCTTGAACAGGGCGGTCTCGCGCTGCAGCGCCTCCTCCAGGCTCGGCGCCTCGATCAGGAAGAAGCCGGGGGGCGGCACCTGGTTCAGGGTGCTGCGCACCGCCGCGTCGGTCGCCAGCAGGTCCGGCGGCAGGTTCTGCAGGGTGCGCACGTCGTCGCTGGTACGCAGCCAATACCAGCCCGGTGCCGCCAGCACCAGCGCCAGGAGCGGCAGCAGCCAGCGCCACCGCGAGGCGCGGCAGGCACGCTGGATGAAGCGCTGCGGCCACAGCACTCCCGCGTGCACCGGCACCTCCGCGGGACGCGTGAGGCTCACGGGGAACACCAGCACCACCAGCAGGCCCGCTTCCAGCAGGCCCGCCACCGAGAACACAGCGAACTGGGTCAGCGCCGGGAAGCCGGCCAACAGCAGGAACGCGAAGGCCAGCACGCCGGTGGTGAGCCCGAGGTAGAGGCCCGGCCGCACCGCGCGCATCACGTCCTTGGGCTCGACGCCGCCGAACCAGTACTCGGCGAAGTAGAGGAACGCGTAGTCGATGGCGATGCCGAGCAGCGTGGTGCCGAACACCAGCGTGATCACCTGGATCGAGCCGAAGCAGAGGATCACCGCGGCGGTGGCGGCGAGCACGCTCGCCACGAGCTGCAGGCCGGCGAGCACGTGCGGCGCGAAGCTGCGGAACACCCAGGCGATCAGGACCATGATGAGCAGGGTCGAAGCCACGCTCAGCACCACGCTCTCCCGCTGCGCTTCGCGGCGCGCGGCGTCGGCGAACAGCGGCGCGCCGGTGGCGGTGAAGCGGCAGTCCGGACAGGTCGCGGCCACCGCGGCACGCGCGGTGTCCACCGCCGTCACCGCCTGCTTGCTGCCTTCCTCGCCGAAGGCTTCACCTGGCAGTACGGCGCGCAAGAGATAGGTGCGCTGGCCGTCCTGGAGCGCGGAGAAGAACGGCCCGTCCGGCAGGAAGCCGGGATAGGGCTGCGGCAACGCCGTCAGGAACGACGCCAGGTGGCCGCCCGGGTCGCTGCCGAACGCGCTCACCATGCCGGCGGGGCTCGCCAGCGACACCGCCACGTCGGTGGCGAGTGCCGGGGCGCCGCCCGTCACGAGGCGCTGTGCCTGCGCCTGGTCGAGGAGCGTGTAATGGTGTTCCCGGTACAGCTCGAGCAGATCGTCCAGGGACTCGCCGCTCTGGTCCGCTGCGAGCCCGCCGGCCTCGGCGGCTTGCAGCATCGCCTGGGCCCCGGCGCGGGTCGCATCCGCGTCGGGACCGCGCACCAGCATCAGCACCTCGCCCACGAAGGCGTCGCGGCTCTTCTCGGTGGCGGCCTGCAGCGCCGGGGCATCCTGCTGTGCCGGCAACATCGCCAGGATGTCGGTGTTGATGAAGTGCTTGGGGTCGAGGCGCATGGCCGCCGCGCCGCAGAGCAGCGCCAAGGAGGCCAGCCAGATGGCCCACCTGGCGCGGGCGGAGAGCGGACGCATCAGGGCGCGGCCGCGGCGCGCGGCGTGAAGCGGATGTCCATGTGGCCGCCGGAGGTCTCGAAGATCTCCAGGTGCTCGGGCCGGCCGGGGCCGGACTCGGTCACCTCGATGCGGCTGATGGCGTTCGCGATGGCGCCCGGCTTGGGCGTCAGCGTCACCTGCCGGCTGTCGCCGACGGGCTTCACCGCCACCTGGAAGTAGGCCGCGAGCTCGGCCTGGTCGCCGGACAGGGCGCTCACGAAGATATGCTGCACCGCCGCGAGCCACGGCGTCTGCGCCGGGTCCAGCGCGCGCTGGCTGCCGTCCGGCAGCTCCTCGCGCGCCTTGCCCCCGTTCATCTCGAACAGATAGTGGTAGGGGGAGGTGATCTCCCAGTGGAAGCCGCGGACCTTGTCGTAGCTCAGGTTGCCCCGGCTGGTGAGCGCGGTGTCGAAGCCCGGCAGGTTGCGCGTCTGCACGAAGTCGGCGGCGTAGCTCGCCGGCGGCGCGTCGCCGGCCCGTGCGGCCGTCGCACACAGGAAGAGCAGGGACAGTATCACTCGCAGTCTCATAGCCGGTCCTTCAGTCGTTGCAGCAGCGCCGGCGGGCTCACGAGTTGCAGCTCACCGCTGCCCACCGCGACGGCGCACTGGATGGTGTAGCCGGTGGTGAGGCGCCGGCCGTCGGCCGTATCCTCCACCAGGTAATCCATCTTCAGGCGGTTCTCCCACTCGGTGAGGCCCGCCTTCACCCGGATCACCTGGCCGTAGCGCAGCGCCTGCACGAAGCGCACGTGCGCCTCGATCAGCGGCCACTCGTAGCCCGAGGCCCGCATGGCTGGGTAGTCGTAATCGATCATGCGCAGCAGCTTGACGCGCGCCGCCTCGAAGTAGCGGAAGTAGTTGCCGTGCCATGCGATCTGCATGGGGTCGAGGTCCTGGAACGGGACCTCCAGTTCGGTCTCGGCCGTGAGCAGGGCGCCGCGCATGCCTTTAGGTCCCGTACAGCTTCCAACGCCGCTCGCCGATCGCGGTGCACAGGGCGCGCAACTCGTGTTCCAGCGGCCGGTCCTCCTCCACGAAGGCGCAGACCTTGAACACGTCGTCGTGCATCGCGCTGACGTTGGGTTGCATGCGGTTGGGCGGGCGCGCGCCCTTGCGGCGGCGGATCTCCAGGGCCTGGGCCGCGGCGGCGAGACAGGCGGCCGCCACCTGCTCGCTCAGCTCCAGCACGCGGATGCAGTCGCGCGCCGCGATGGTGCCCATGCTCACCTTGTCCTGGTTGTGGCACTCGGTGGAGCGGGAGAAGACGCTGGCGGGCATGCTTAGCTTGAGCGCCTCGGCGGTCCAGGCGGACACCGCGATCTGCACCGCCTTGAAACCGTGGTTTAGCGGCGCGCGCTCGCCCTCGGCGCCCGAGAGGTTGCTGGGCAGGCCGTTGTTGAAGCGCGTGTCGACGAGCAGGGCGAGCTGCCGGTCGAGCAGGTCGGCCACGTTCGCCACCGCGTTCTTGAGGCTGTCCGCCACGAACGCCACGTGGCCGCCGTAGAAGTGGCCGCCGTGGTAGATGTCGCCGGTGTCCGGATCGATGATCGGGTTGTCGTTGGCGCTGTTGAGCTCGTTCTCCAGGTCGCGGCGCATCCAGGGCAGCGCGTCCTCCAGCACTCCGATCACGTGCGGCGAGCAGCGGATCGAATAGCGGTCCTGGATGCGGATCGGGCTCTCCCGGTCCGAGGCACCCATGTCGGCGAAGATGCGCGCCGCCACCCGCTGCTGGCCGGCGTGCGGCTTCACGGCGAAGAGGCCCGGCGCGAAGTGCTTGGGGTTGCTGCCGAGCGCGATGCTCACCATCGAGGTGATGCGGGTGGCGAGGCGCGAGAGGTATTCGGCGCGCTCCCAGGCGAGGCAGGCGAGCGCGGTCATGACGGAGGTGCCGTTCATGAGCGCCAGGCCTTCCTTGGGGAAGAGCGTGATGGGCGCCATGCCGCTGGCCTTGAGGGCCTCGGCGGCGGGCATCTCGCGGCCACGGTGCACGACGCGCCGGTCCCCGACCAGCGCCGAAGCCACGTAGGAGAGGGGCGTGAGGTCGCCGCTCGCGCCCACCGAGCCCTCCTCGGGGATGAGCGGCGCGATGCGGTGGCGGATCAGGCCCTCGAGCTGCGTGAGCACGTCCGGACGCACGCCGGAGAAGCCGGCGGCAAGGGAGTTAAGGCGCGTCACCAGGATCGCGACGGTGGTGGGCTCGTCGAAGTAGTCGCCCAGGCCGCAACCGTGGTAGCGCACCAGGTGCGCCGGCAGCTGGTTCACCACCTCGGGCGGGATGCTGACGGTGCAGGAGTCGCCGTAGCCGGTGTTGACCCCGTACACGTCGCGGCCGGAGGCGATGGCCTCCGCCAGCACGCGCGCGCCGCGCTCGATGCGCTCGCGGTAGGCCTTGCCGTCCTCGAGCTTGAGGGGCGCGCCGCGGGAGACGGCGCAGACCTCTTCCAGGGTCAGGTGCCGGTCGCCCACAACGACGGGCTTCTCGGAGATGTCGGGTGCCATGTTGCGCATCGGTCTTTAGTTCCGCCGGGACGGCGGAGGCACGGCGGCGCCGTCTCCCTCGCCCCAGAAATCGTAGAAGTTGTACCACTGTAACGGAAAACGGGACGCGTAATCGGCCAGCCGCGCGGCGTAGCGGCCGGCCCAGGCCGCCGCCGCCTCGGTGCGGCCCTGGCGCGGCAGCCGGATCACGTCGGCGAAGGGCTCGAGGTACAGCCGGTAGCGGTCGCCCTCCCGCATGCAGAGGAACAGCAGCACCGGGCACTCCAGCACGTGGGCCAGCACGTAGGGCCCCACCGCGAACGGTGCCGGCGTGCCCAGGAACTCCGCGGGCACGGTCGAGCCAGGGC
Source organism: Gammaproteobacteria bacterium (assembly GCA_036383255.1). Classification (NCBI taxonomy): domain Bacteria; kingdom Pseudomonadati; phylum Pseudomonadota; class Gammaproteobacteria; species Gammaproteobacteria bacterium. Next base: position 356,203 of record DASVOS010000004.1, read on the forward strand.
TCCGCCCGGCGGCAGCCCCACCGGCCTCGACCGGCACCCGGTCGCCAACGATCACCACCACCTCGCCCGCAGCGATCTTCTCGCGCAGCAGCACCGCCGTGTCGGCGCCGATCTCCTGCACGAAGATGAGGCGCAGCGAGTATTTCTCGTTCTGCTCCTGCAGCATGGCGTTGAGCTTCTCGGCGTTCTGCGTGTAGACCAGCGCGTTCACCTTGACGCCGGGGATGAGCGTGGCGATGGCGCGGGCGAGCTCGAGGTTGCCTAAGTGCGCGCTCAGGAGCAGCAGGCCGCGGCGCTGCGCCACCGAGCTCAGGAAGAGATCGCGAGCTGCCTCCGGCAGCTCCACCTTCACCCGTTCCGGGTCGTGCCAGGCGGCCACCTTGTCGAGGATGGTGAGGGAGAAGGACAGGAAGTGGCGGAAGCTCATGGCGAGCGTAGCCGGCTGCCCGGCGGCGGCCAGGAAGCGGCGCGAGGCGCGCCGCGCCTGGGCATGGGTCAGGAAGAAGTAGGCCGTCACCGGGTAGAGCACCGCCCGGCTCACCAAGCGTGGCAGCAGCCGGTCCAGCGCGCCCAGGAAGCGCAGGCCCGTGAGGCTGCCGCGCTCGGCGATGCGCGACCAGTGCCGCTGGCGCCGGCGCGCGCGGCTGCGGGCGATGAGCCAGGGCGCGCGCGGCAGCATCCCGAGCAGGAGGCGGGTATGCAGCCAGGTCATGCGCGCGTTGTCGCGCAGCATGCGGTAGTGGGAGATGCCGTCCTCCGGGTAGCGCACCGCGGTGGGCAGGAACAGGCTCTCGGTGCCGGCCCAGTACAGGCGCACCATCACGTCGGTGTCGAAGTCCATGCGCGCGCCGATGCGCACACGGGCTGCGAGCGCCAGGGTGGGAGCGATGGGATAGACGCGGAAGCCGCACATGCTGTCGCGCAGCGTGAGTGAGAGCGTCGAAGCCCACACCAGCGAGTGGGTGAGGTAGCGGCCGTAGAAGCGCACCTTGGGCACCGATTCGTCGTAGCGCGGCGTGCCGGAGATGAGGTGAGCGGGGTTCTCTTCGGAAAGCTTGAGCAGCGCCCGCGCGTCGGCGATCTCATGCTGGCCGTCCGCGTCCACCTGCAGCGCGTGGCTGTAGCCTAGCTTGCCCGCGAGCGCGATGCCTGCCATCACCGCCGCGCCCTTGCCGCCGTTGTGTGCCTGGGTCAGCAGTTCCACGCCGGGGCGCCGGGCGAGTTCTGCGAGCACCGCCTTGGTGGCGGCATCGCTGCCGTCATCCACCAGGATCACCGGCAGGCCTTCGGCCGTCAGCGCGGCCACCAGGCGGGGCAGCGCCGTATGATGGTTGTAGACCGGGATCAGCGCGCAGGGTTTGAAGCTCATGTCGTCCCGCCGAACACCAGGGTGCCGCTGGAACAACTCTCGCCACCGGCGCGGTACTCGTAGCGCAGGCGGCCCTTGGCCGCATCGGGCTTCAGCTCCAGCGTCACGCGCGCGCCCGGCAGGATCGGGCGCCTGAACTTCACCTGTTCCATGGCCGTCACGCCGGGGCCGAGGCCGTGCAGCGCATGGGCGAAGTGAGCGGCCCAGCCGATCTGCACCACGCCCGGCAGGATCGCCATGGCGGGAAAATGGCCCTCGAACCAGGGGTTGCCGGCGCCGACCTCGAGTTCGAGCTCGGTGCGCCCGTCGGCGTCGCGGCGCGCGAGGATCGTGGGCAGGCCCTTCACGGCTCGTCCCCGAACAGCGCGAGCAGCTTGGCCTGCTCCAGCTTGCCCATGGCATTGGCGGGCAGCGCTTCCGGGAACCGCCACTTGCGCGGGATCAGCAGCGGCTCGTAACTCTGGCGCAGCCATGCACGCAGGCTCTCGTTCACGGCGAACTTGCCGGAGGCTTCGAGCGCGCCGCAGCCCGCGCCGTTCAGCACCACCACCGCGCCCAGGAGTGCACGCCGGCCCGGCAACAGCAGGAGCCGCGCGTCTGCCACCCAGGCATGCTCGACGAGCCGCGCACGCATCTCGCTCAAGGAGACGCGCTTGTCCTCGAACTTGAGCACGTCGTCGGCGCGGCCCGCGAGCGCGAAGCGCGTGCCGTCGGCGCGGGCGAGGTCGCCGGTGGCGGCCCAGTCACCGCCGCTCCAGGCGGAGCGGGTCCACAGGCGCGTGCCCGTGTCCTCTGCACGGAGCTCGGCCTCCACTCCCGCGATGGGCCGCCACCAGGGCCTTGAGGCGGTGCCGTCCCAGGCGCGCCAGGCCACGCCGCCGGTCTCGGTGCTGCCGTAGACCTCGACGGCGGGCTTGCCCCAGTCCTCGCCCAGCGCGCGGGCGGCCTCGTCCGGCAGCGGCGCACCGGAGCTGAACAGCGCCGCGACGCGGGAAGCGGGCGGCAGCTCGTCCAGGGGCACGCGGCTCAGGAACGCCGGACTGCTGGCGATGACGCAGGGTCCCAGTGCCGCTGCGTCCCGCAGGTCCGCAGGCTGCGCGCACATGCGCGCGAGGAAGGTACGGCCCGTGAGCAGCGGCCAGAGGATGCGGAACAAGAGTCCATATAAGTGGTAGTGGGGCACGGTGCCGGTCACCACCGCATCGCCGAGCGTCGCACCCCACTGCCGCTCCAGCGCCTCCACCTCCAGGCGCAGCTGCGCGAAGGTCTTGGGCACGCACTTCGGCGCGCCGGAGGAGCCGGAGGTGTAGAACTCGATGGGCGAAGCGTCATCCGGCAACGCCATCTCGCTGCCGCCCGCGGCGGGCTGCGACAGCGCCAGGGTCGTGAAGCCGGGGAACTCCTCGGGCCGGTCCGTGAGCACCGCGTCCACCTGTACGCCTGCCGCCTTCAGGCTGCCGGCCTGGGGCGCCTGGGGCAGCACCACGGTGCGGCGGGGATCGGCGAGTGCCAGCAGCCCCGCGGCGAAGCCGCCGCCATCCTCTGAGACGAGCGCCCAGCGCCGCGCTGGGTGGGCTGCGAGCGCCGCGCGCAGCGCCCGTACCCGGGCCTGGAACGCCGCGCGCGCGAGCGGGCCGCCGCGCTCGATGAGCAGCGGACGCGCGTCGGCATCCGTCGGCAAACCCGGCATCGTCACGTCCCGCTGCGCCGCGGCTCAGCCGCGCTGCGCGGCGATGAACTTCGCCAGGTTCTCGACCGAGTGGAAGTGCTGGCGCGTGTCGGCGGAGTTGGCGTCCAGCTTCACGTGGTAGCGCTTCTGCACCGCCACGCCGAGTTCCAGCGCGTCGATGGAGTCGAGCCCAAGGCCGTCGCCGAACAGCGGCGCCCTGGGGTCGATATCCGCCGGCGTGACGTCCTCAAGATCGAGCGAGTCGATGATGAGCTGCTTCAGTTCTTCGATCAGTTCGTTCATGGTTGGCGAGCTGCTGCGTGAAGAAATCTTCGAGGCCGCGGTTCAGGCGCCGCGCGGCGACGCCGTGCGGCAGGCCGTGGCCGGCGCCGAGTGCGGCGGCCTCCTGCGGCGGGTAGAAGCGCACGGTGAGGCGCCAGGGGCGCACCGGCACCTGCCACCAGGCGAGCTGCTTGGTGAGGGCCGGCGGATCGCAGTGGATCATCACCGGCAGGATCTGCGAGCCGCCGCGCACCGCCACCTGCGCCGCGCCGCGGCGGAACCTGAGCGGCGCGCCGGGCACCGAGCGCGTGCCCTCCGGGAACAGTACCAGGGTGCGGCCGCGCCTGAGCGATCCCACGCAGTCTTCCACCAGCTGGGCCGAGTCGGCGTTGCTGATGTAGCCGGCGGCCCGGGTGAAGTGGCGGTAGAAGGGGTTCTCGAGCATCGCGCTCTTCACCACGCAGTCGGCGTAGGGCATCAGCATCAGGAGCGCCACCACGTCGAGGTACATGGGGTGCGTCGCCACCACCAGCTTGCCTCTGGACTGGGCCAGCCACTCGCGGCCCTCCACCTCTATGCGCCCCAGGCCGAGCAGCTCGATGCAGCCCAGCAGCAGGCGGAAAGTGAGGCTCACGAACAGGCGGATGCGCCGTTCGCGCGCCGCCGCGTCGCCGGGCAGGACCAGCAGCAGCGGCAGCAGCGTGAGGCTGAACAGGAGGCTCAAGCCCCCGTAGGCCAGGAAGCAGAATCCGGTGCCGACGGCACGCCAGGCGCGGCTGAGCTTAGTCATGGGCAGCACGCTCCAGCCGCCAGGGCTGGCCGGTGCCGAGGGTGGCATCGGTCTCGTCCACCAGGAAGCGCATCAGCGCCGCCTCCGGTGTCTCGTCGGCGCCGGTCTCGCCGCGCACCAGGCGGCAGCGCAGCGGCGCCTCGGCGGCGGGCGTCAGCAGCAACGACACCGCGAACGGGTGGCGGGTGCTCTCGGCCTCCACGGACGCGGCGTAGGGCGGCGGCACCTTCTCGTCGGCGTAGCAGACCAGCACGCCGGGTGCGCCCTCCGCGACCATGTTCGCGCCTTCCAGGAGGCTCATGCCCAGGGTGTCGGCGCCGGCGGCCATGGCGGTGGCGGCACCGCGGTCGCCGCGGGCGATGGAGAAGAGCCCGGCGGTGCTGTTGTGCACCGAGAGGCTGAAGCTCGTGGGCGAGAGCGGCTCGCTCTTGGCGAGCGCAGTGAGGAGTTCCAGGGTGCGCTCGAGGGCGCCATGGCGGGAGGCGAAGATGGACTGCACCGAGTCGAAGCCTGTGGTGCAGGCCCACGCGGTGTGCAGCGCCATGCGCCCGCAGTGGTCCAGCCGGCGGCGCAGGAGGCCGGGCAGCTGGCTCACGTCCGGCTGGGCCTCGGGTTCCGGGCACTCGCCGGCTTCGACCCAGCGGCGCCAGGCCTCGGTCCCCGTCACCCCCGGCGCCCAGGCCTGCCAGCGGGCTATGCCAAAATATTCAGTTTTGTCAGACACTTATAGTATTAAGCGCAGGGATGCGCCCCCGGGGGGATTCTAGCCGTTTTTGGGCTGCTAGGCCCGGGGCAAGGCGGGGGTGAGGGCCAGGCTGGACTGGAACCGGGTCACCGCAAGACCCATGGCTGCGCCGGCGTAGAGGTCCAGGGCCACGTGCTGCTTGGTGGAGAGGGTGGAGTAGAGGATCCCCAGGCACCAGAGCAGGCTCGCCGCCCGCAGCCAGGCGCGCGCACCCAGGTGCCTCAGCAGCCGGTCCAGCCACACCGCGGCCTGCACCGCGAACGCCACGTGCAGGGAGGGACAGGCATTGCCGGCGGCGTCCACCGATTTCAGGAAGGCCACCGAGGGATACGCGTGCCAATCGAAGTAGGTCTGGGGTACCGCGGTGGGCCAGAACAGGAAGATGACGAACCCCCCCACGCTGAGTGCCAGCACCTCCTTGAGGTACGCGCCCATCTCGCGCCAGTCCGCCAGCAGGGTAGGCACGAGGGAGATGTAGATCCACAGCGTGATGTACAGCCACACGCTCCAGGGCTGGTAGCCGATGAGGCGGTCCAGCCAGGTGAGGGGCATGAGCGTGACGGGGAACAGGGGATGCCGCAGCAGGCTGAAGTACACCACCATGAAGGCGGTCATGCCGACGCTGATGCCGAGCACCTTGAGCCACCAGCGCGTCTTGAAGCGCAGCCAGAGTTCGCGCAGGCCGCTGCCGGGGTGGGGTGCATCCATGGCCGGATTGTAAGGTATCCGCCCCGTGGCCGTTTGCGACGCGGGACACATCCGCCGCCTAAGCTAGAATGCCGGGAGCGCAACGGGAGTCCCGCGTGATCGTAAAACCCAGGATCTGGGGCTTCATCTGCACCACCGCCCATCCCCAGGGCTGCGAGCTGAACGTGCGCGAACAGGTCGCCGTGGCCCGTGCGGCGGGCAAGGGCCTGGCTCTCCCCGGCCCGAAGCGGGTCTTGGTCATCGGCGCCTCCACCGGCTATGGCCTCGCCGCCCGCATCACCGCCGCCTTCGGCTTCGGTGCCGCGACCCTCGGCGTGTTCTTCGAGAAGCCGGGCAAGCCCAACAAGACCGGCACCGCCGGCTGGTACAACTCCGCCGCCTTCGACCGCGCCGCCCGCGAGGCGGGGCTGGTGAGCCTGTCCATCAACGGCGACGCATTCTCGGCGGCCGCGCGGGAGCGCGCCATCGCCCTCATCCGCGAGAAGCTCGGCGGTCCGGTGGACCTCGTCATCTACTCGCTGGCCTCGCCGCTCAAGCGCCTGCCGGACGGCGGCACCGCCCATACCGCGCTCAAGCCCGTCGGTGCGCCCTACGCCGGCCGCACCATCGACACCGACAAGGACCAGCTCGCTGAGGTGCGGGTCGAGCCCGCCACGCAGCAGGAGATAGACGAGACCGTCGCGGTCATGGGCGGCACCGACTGGGCGCTGTGGCTGGATGCCTTATATAAGGCGGGCGTGATGGCGGAAGGGGCGCGCAGCGTGGCGTTCAGCTACGTCGGCCCCGAGGTCACCTGGCCCATCTACTGGCACGGCACCATCGGCCATGCCAAGCAGCACCTGGAGCGGACCGCCGCGGAGCTGCGCGCGCGGCACCCGGGACTGGAGGCGCGGGTCGCGATCCTCAAGTCCATCGTGACCCAGGCCAGCGCCGCGATCCCGGTGATCCCGCTGTACGTGTCCATCGTGTTCAAGGTGATGAAGCGGATGGGCCTGCACGAGGGCGCGATAGAGCAGATGCAACGGCTGTTCCACGACGTGCTGTACCGGGCGGACGGCACGCTCCCCACAGACGCGGAAGGACGCCTCAGGCTCGACGACAGGGAACTGCGCGCGGACGTGCAGGAGGCCTGCAAGCAGCTCTGGCCGCAGGTGACGGACGCGAACCTGATGCAGCTCACCGACTACGCGGGCTACAAGCACGACTTCCTCAAGCAGTTCGGCTTCGAGCGCGGCGACGTGGACTACGAGGCGGACGTGCAGCCGCAAGTGGACTTCGATTGCGCCACGCCCTGACGCGCCTCGCTTTCCCGCTCCTGATCGGCCTCGCGCCCCTCTCCGCCGGCGCAGACGACGCCGTGTCGCCGCCGCCGCCCCAGGAGACGCGTTACGAGCTCGGCATCGGCCTGGGGGCCGTGGACTTCCCGGTGTACAGCGGCGCTGCGGAGCGACGCACGCTGGTGCTTCCCTTCCCCTACTTCACGCTACGCAGCCGCTTCCTGGATGCGGACCGCGGCGAGGTGCGCGGCAAGCTGTTCCGCGACGAGCGCTGGGCGCTGGACGTGGACTTCGGCGGCAACATCGGGGTGAACTCCTCCGACACGCGGGAACGGCAGGGCATGCCGGACCTGGAGTGGCTGGGGGAGGTGGGCCCGGCGCTGCGCTACCACATCTGGCATGGCGGGCGCGGCGACCACGTGGACTTCGTGCTGCCCGCGCGGGTCGCCACCAGCGTGCACGCGCTGACCTTCCACCGCCGCGGCTACGACAGCGATCCGCGCGTGGAACTGGACGCCACCTGGTTCCAGCCCGGGGATGACCGCGTCACCGTCGATGCGAACCTCGCTGCCCGCTTCGTGGACCGCGCCTTCGCGGACTACTACTACAGCGTGGCGCCGCAGTACGCGACGGCCGAGCGGCAGGCTTACTCCGCTCCCGGCGGCTATGCCGGCTGGAGCACGCAGTTGGGCGTGAGCTGGCACCGGGGCGCCATGGTGTACGGCGCGTTCGTCGAGCACAGCAGCCTGCACGGCGCGGCGTTCCAGGCGAGCCCGCTGGTGGGTTCCGCCGACGGCTGGTCCTTCGGCCTGGCCGTCGCCTGGGTGATCCACCGCAAGGACGACGACTGACTCAGGGCTTGCGCTGGTAGCCCGCGTCGGCGAGGCGCTTGAGGTAGCGCGCCCAGTTCTGCTCCTGATCCTTCCCCAGCTCATGCAGCACCGGCCAGGAATAGAGGCCGGTGTCGTGGCCGTCGTCGAACTTCAGGCGCACCGCGTAGTTGCCCACGGGCTCGATGGCCGTGACCTTCACGTTCTCCTTCCCGACCTGCAGGATCTCGGTGCCGTGGCCCCGCACCTCCGCCGAGGGGGAGAACACCCTGAGGTACTCGAAAGGCAGCTCGTAGTGCTCGCCGCTGTCGAAGCTGACGGCGACGATGCCCGCGGACTTGCGCAGGCGGATCTCGGTGGGGCGGGGGATGCTGTTCATCAGGTCTCAGGCTTTGGAGGATTTCTTCTTCGCCCGCGGATGCGCCGCGTCGTAGGTCTTGGCCAGGTGCTGGAAGTCCAGGTGCGTGTAGATCTGGGTGGTGCTGATGTTGGCATGGCCCAAAAGTTCCTGCACCGCGCGCAGGTCGCCGCTGGACTCCAGCACGTGGCTGGCGAAGGAGTGGCGGAAGAGGTGCGGGTACACGCCCTGCTGCACGCCCTGCTTGATGCCCCACTGCTTCACCCGCGCCTGCACGCTGCGGGGCGAGAGCCGGCCGCCGCGCACGCTCACGAACAGCGTGCTGTCCTCCGCCTTGGCGAGCTCGCCGCGGCGCTTGAGCCAGGCCTGCACGGCGGCGAGCGCCTCGCGCCCGACCGGCACGATGCGCGTCTTGTTGCCCTTGCCGGTGACGGTGACCAGGCCCTGCGACAGGTCGAGGTCGGTCATGCGGATGGAGATGAGTTCGGCGAGGCGCAGGCCGGAGGAATAGAGCAGCTCCATGATGGCCCGGTCCCGCACCGTCTCGGCGTCGTCGCCCTCGATCTGCAGGAGCCGCGCCATCTGGTCCGCGTCCAGGGTGTCGGGGAGGCGCTTGGCCACCTTCGGCGGGCGCACGCCCTCCGCCGGGTTCTGCTTCACCTCGCCTTCGTCCGCCAGGAACCGGTAGAAGGAGCGGATGGAGGCCAAGAGGCGCTGCAGGCTCTTGGGCGCGAGGCCCTGGCGGTGGCGGGTGGCGACGAAGGCCCGGACGTGGTGCACGTCCAGCGCGGTCCAGTCCTTGAGACCCTGCTTCACGCACCAGGCGTGCAGGCTCTCCAGGTCACGGGCGTAGTTGGCGGCGGTGTGAGGGGAAAAGTTGCGTTGTGCGATGTGCTCGGTGAAGCGCCGGATCCCGTCCTGGAAGGGATCGCTCATTTGGGCATGAGCGGGTGCACGGCGGCGGTGACGAGCTCGCTGATGCGGGTCAGGAACGCGGTGCCCAGCGTCGGGCTGAAGCGTTCCGCGTCGTGGCTGCCCACGGCCAAGAGGCCTAGGCTGCCCTTGTCCCCCAGCGGCACCAGCGCCGAGGAGGCGATGCGCTCGGCCTGCTCGCCGAACAGGAACTCGAGCTGGGGCGGGCGCAGGCGGCCCACGTGGGGCTTGCCGGAACGCAGGAGTTCGCGGAACTGCTCGAGGCCCGCGTCGTCGGGCTTGAGCCAGCGCGCCGGGCCGGCGTCGGCCTTCTGCGCGTCGGCGTGGACCAGGAACAGGCTCACCTCATCGGCGCCGAAGCGCTCGCGCAACTCTTCCTGCAGCGCATAGAGACGGTCGGGCAAGGCGGCGCCTTCCAGCAGCGCCAACGCCAGGCGGTGGATGCGTTCGATGAGCGTGTCGTTGGCGCGTGCCACCTCGATGAGGTCCACGAGCTTGCGCTCCAGCTGGCGGTGCTGGCCGCGCAGCACCTCCACCTGCCGCTCGATCAGCGACACGGCGGTGCCGGAAGGGTGGGGCACCTTGAGCTTGCCGAGGAGCTCGGGGTGGGCCTCGAAGAACTCGGGGTGGCCGAGCAGGTAGTCGACGACGTCGGCGGCGAGCGGCGCCTCGCCGCTCAAGCCCTGCTTGTGTTCGATGCTCATAGCTCTATCTGCCCCTCGTAGACGGTGACCGCCGGTCCCGTCATCCACACCGGTCCGCCTTCGCCATCCCAGCTTACCACCAGCCGCCCGCCGCGGAGCTGCACCTCCACCTCCGGGTCGAGCCAGCCCAGGAGGCGCCCCCACACCACCGCCGCGCAGGCGCCGGTGCCGCAGGCCAGGGTCTCGCCGGTGCCGCGCTCCCAGACCCGCAGGCGCATGGACTTGCGGCCCTGCCAGGAAGCGAAGCCCACGTTGGCGCGCTTGGGGAAGCGCGGATGGTGCTCGATGCGCGGCCCGAGCTCGGCCACCGGTGCCGAGTCCACGTCCGGCACGTCCAGGATGGCATGGGGATTGCCCATGGAGACGGCGCCGATCTTCAGCGTGCGGCCGTCCACCTCCAGGTCGTACTCCATGGCGCGGGCGCCGGCGATGAAAGGTATGTCGGATGGTTCCAGGCGCGGCACGCCCATGTTGGCGCGCACGTCGCCGTCGCGCTTCAGTTCCGCCTGGACGGGTCCGGCGATGGTCCCTAAGCGCACCTCGCCGTCCTTCACCACGCCGTGGTTCGCGAGGTAGCGCGCCACGCAGCGCACGCCGTTGCCGCACTGCTCCACCTCGCCGCCGTCGGCGTTGAAGATGCGGTAGTTGGCATGGAACTGCCCGCCCTTGGGGGCCTCCAGCAACAGGAGCTGGTCGAAGCCGATGCCGGTGCGCCGGTCGGCGAGCTCGCGCACGCGCACGTCGCTCAGCCTCACGCCGGAGGCGAGCGCATCCAGCACCATGAAGTCGTTGCCCAAGCCGTGCATCTTGGCGAAGTTGAATTTCACTGTGGCGCCTGGTTCATGTACAGCAGATAGTCTTTGTAGATGCAGCGGTCCATCACCACCAGCATGCCCGCGGCACGGGCCTTCTCAGCCGCTGCCTCGTTCACCACGCCCTCCTGCAGCCAGATCGCCCGGAAGCCGCGGGCGATGCACTGGTCCACCACCTCGTCCACGTGCTCCGGCGAGCGGAACACGTCCACGAGGTCGATGGGGCCGGGCACGCTCATGAGATCAGGATAGACCTTCTCACCGAGGAGTTCGCTCTGGCCCGGGTTCACCGGGACGATCCTGTAGCCGAAATGCTGCAGGCCGCGGGCGACGCCGTTGCTGGGCCGGTCGTGCTTGGGCGAGAGGCCCACTACCGCGATGGTCTTGGCGGTCTCGAGCAGGTGCTTGATGTCGGCGCCGGGCGGGTTCTGGAAATTCATGTGCTTATTATAAGCGCCGTACCAGGGTGCAGCGCATGCGCTGCCTGGCAGGAGCGAGGGCACCAGGGATGGCGTCAGTTCTTGACGATGCGACGCGGCCTGGGCTTGGCGGGTCTATACCGTTTGACCTTGTGGCCGAGGGCCACCGCCAGGCCGTCGCTGTAGGCGCGCAGCGCGTCCTCGCCCTCGTCCAGCTGCGTGAGCAGCTTGCCGAGTTCCTCGTAGGCCTCGGGCCGGCCGCCCAGCACGATGCTGGACTCGAAGTAGCCGCGGGCCTTGCCCCAGAGCTTCGCCACCGTGCACAGGCGCCCCGCGGTGAGCAAGAGCGCCGCGCTCTCGCCGCGCTCCGCCAGCCAATCCTCGACCCGGCCCAGCTGGCGCTTGGGATGCTCGCCGACGGCGAGGCCGTAGAGCGCGAGCAGCTCCTCGTCCCAATTGGAACGCAATGCGTCACGCAACGCCGCCTCGGCGGCGATGAGTTCGCCGGCGCGGATCAGGGCGCGGGCATAGGCGCGGTTCAGCTCCACGTCACCGCGCAGGCGGCGCGGCAGCGAGTCCCACAGCGCGGCGACGCCGTCCGCGGCGCCGGCCTGGTCCAGCAGCGCGGTGACCGCGCGCAGCTCGAGCCGGTCCACTTCCTTCTTGGACAAGACGCGGTTGTCGCGCAGCTTCGCCACCAGTTCGCGCAGCGACTTCCAGTCGCCGAGCTTGCGGTAGAGGTTCGCCAGGAGCTTGAGGCCGAACGCGTGGTCCGGGTCCACTTCCTGCAGCCGGCGCAGCGTGGCGAGCGCCTGCTCAAGCTGCTTGTGGGCGATCTGCAGCTCCGCTTGGGTCAGGAGCACCGCCACGTGCGCCTCGGGGATCTGCTCGAAGGCCATGCGCAGGTAGATGTCGCGCCGCTCGTGCTCGCCCTGCAGCTGGGCGGCGCGGGCCGCGGCGATGTAGGTGACCAGCGGCATCTCGCTGTCCACGGCATGCAGCATGAGGTTGCGCTCGCTCTCGGCCCACCGCCCCTCGGCGAAGTCGATGAGTCCCTGCTTGGTGGCGCGGCGCGCGCGCAGCTCGCGCTTGCGGGCGAGCGCTTCGCGCAGCTGGCGCGGATAAGTCCACAGCTTCACGGCGAGGGTGGTGAGCAGGTACAGACCGAAGAACGTCACCAGCACCAGGGCCACCAGGGTGCCGAGCGACATCTCCACGCTGGTGCCGCCGTAGGCGAGCAGCGCATAGCCGTTGCTGACGTGCAGCAGCCCCGCCGCCACCACTGCGGCCAGCAGCGTCAGCAGCAGGTAGAAGGCATACTTCACGGGGCGGCGCCCGCGGGCAGCTCCAGCCGGCGCAGCAGCGTGAGCGAGGCGGACACGTCCGGCAGCTTGGGCGAGATGGCTTGGCCCTGCATGCCCTGCAGCAGGGTCAGCGAAGCCTTCACGGCGGCGTCGCGGGTATCGAAGTAATCCTGCATCCACACCGCGGCGGAACGGACGCTGGCCTGGAACGCCGCGCCCTGCCGCTCCAGCAGCGCGCTGCGGGCCGTCTCGAGCCTGAGCTCCAGGTTGCGCCGCAGCAGGAACTCTTCCTTGGGCGTCAGCAGCGGTTCCACCGGCAGGCCGTGGCGGCGCACCGTGAACAGGCTCGAGCCGACACGGGCGGCGGCGGACCTGAGCCGGCTCCAGAATCCGGTGGCGGCCGCGGCCGGCGCCTCGCCCAGCTCGCCGCCGGGCTGGTAGTGCTCCGGGACCCCGCGCTTGAGCGGCAGCGCATCCACCTGGCCGGCGAGCTCGGTGAGCGTGAGCGTCATGCCCTCGAGGTCGGCGCGCGGCAGGGCGCGCAACGCTGCGCTCTCCTTCGCGATCTCCTGGCGCACCGCGATGAGGCGGGGGTCGGAGAGGAGTTTCAAGCGTGCGTCCGCCTGCTCCAGGGCCTTGAGCGCGAGCGCCGGGTCGGCGCGCAGCTGCAGGTCCTCGTCCGCCGCCACCAGCAGCGAGGCGGCCTCGGCCTTGATCCAGGCATCGCGGCCCTCCTGGGAGTGCTTGCGCAGGTCGCTGAAGGCGGCGTCGAGCTGGTCCACCCGCTGGCCCATGGCCTTGAGGGAGCTGTCGGTGTCGGCGGCGTCCGCGGCGAGTGCATCGCGGGTGGCCGCGTTCTGCTGCAGGTCGGCCACGCGCTGCTGCAGCACCGCCTGCATCTCCTCGGATTCGCGCAACCGGTACCAGTTGACCGCGGCGAACAGCAGCGCCGCCACCGCCAGCAGCAGGCTGAAGGAGATGAACGGCGAGCGCGGGCCGGCGGCGCGGCGGCCTTCAGGCGCTGCGCTCATGTTCCCTCCGGTGCTTGCGCTGCTCGCGGCCGTGGGCCTTCCACCAGTTGACGGTGGCGTTCACGATCGCTGTGTCGGTGGCCTCTCCGGCGATCACCGGGCGGCGCCGCACGCCGAGGGCGGTGGCGAGCTTCACCATGCGCGCGCTCGGCACCACCAACTGGGCGGACTTGAAGTAGGGGGTGAGGCCGGGGCTCAGCATGCGCTCCAGGTTCAGGAGCGCGTCGCGGCTCGTCACGATGATGGCGTCGAGCCGGCCCTGGCGGAACCAGCGGGTGAGCTCGACCTGGTCGATGCGCGGCACGTTGCGCCGGTACACCTCGGCGTAGTCCACGTAGGCGCCGCGCTCTTCCAGCGTCTCGGCCAGGAGCTCGCGGCCGCCGAGGCCGCGCACGATCAATATGCGCTTGCCCGCGACCTTGTTCAGGGTCTTGAGGCGCAGCAGCGCCTCGCTGTTGGCGCCGTCGCGGGGCAGGATGTCTGGCTTGCGGCCGCGCGCGGTCAGCGCGCGCGCCGTGCCGGGGCCGATGGCCGCGACCTTGAGCTTGGGCGGCAGCGCGGCGAGATCCACGAACTCTGCGGCGTACTCCACCGCGTTCGGGCTGATGAAGATCGCGTAGTGATAGCTGCCGAGCGGTTCCAGGCTGCGCTCGAGCTCGGGCGAGCGCGCCACCGGCGCGATCTCGATGGTCGGGAAGTGCAGCACCTCGGCGCCCTTGGCCTCGAAGCGGGCGGTGAGCGCCTCGCCCTGGCCTACCGGCCGGGTGATGAGGATTCCGGCGTCCTTAAGCGGTCGCGCGGCCACGGTCACACCTTGCTCTCGACATCCCTCAACACCTCTCCCGCGCCTTGCGCCAAGAGCGCCTGCGCGAGCTTCAGTCCCAGTGATTCCGCCTCCACGGCCGGGCCGCTCAACGCGGCTTCCAGGAGGCGCTTGCCATCGGGCGAACCCACGCGCCCGGCGAGTGAAAGCATACCGCCTTCGAGCGCCGCGTGGCCGGCCAGCGGCAGGTTGCAGCTGCCGGAGAGGCCGCGCGAGAGCGCCCGCTCCGCCAGCGCCTGAGTCCAGGTGGGACCGTGGTTGAGCCGCGCCGCGAGGGCGAGGGTCTGCGCATCACCGGCGCGGCACTCCAGGGCGATGATGCCTTGGGTGATGGCCGGCAGGCACACGGCCGGGTCCAGCACCGCGGTGATGTGGGCGGCGAGGCCGAGGCGCTTCAGGCCCGCCACCGCCAGCACGATGGCGTCGTACCGACCCTCCTCGAGCTTGCGCAGGCGCGTATCCACGTTGCCGCGCAGGGGCTCGACCGTAAGGTCCGGCCGCCGGTGCAGGAGCTGGGCCTGGCGCCTGAGGCTCGAACTCCCCACCCGGGCTCCCTGGGGCAGGGCGTCGAAGCTCCCATGCTTCACCGAGAGGAAGGCGTCGCGCGGGTCCTCCCGCTCCAGCGCCGCCGCGAGGGTGAACTCCGACGCCAGCAGCACCGGCACATCCTTCATGGAATGCACCGCCAGGTCCGCGCGGCCCTCCGCCAGCGCCACCTCCAGCTCCTTCACGAACAGCCCCTTGCCGCCGGAGGCGGCGAGGGAGGCGCCCAGGTTGCGGTCACCCTCGGTGGTCATGGGCACCAGCTCCACCGGGCGTTCGGGTTCAAGTGCGCGCAGGCGCGCGGCCACGTGCTCCGCCTGCCAGAGGGCGAGGGCGCTCTTGCGGGTAGCGATGCGGATCGGGCTCGGGCTCATGTTCTTCTTAAGGAGGCGGGGGCGGTATTCTCGGCCCTCCGGCGCCGTTTTCATAGCCCGCGGCCGACGCGTATTCAGCGGCCCGTGCGCAGACGCTCGCGCACCTCGGCGACCAGCCGCCGGCTCACTTCCACCGGTTCGGCGCGGCCGTTCAGGTGCACGTGGAAGTGCCCGGTCTCATCCTTCTCCAGATGGGTGACCCGCGCCAGCGCCACCAGCGCGTTGCGGTGCACGCGGATGAAGCCGGCCGCGAACTCCTCTTCCAGGTCCTTGAGCGACTCGTCGATGAGCAACTCGCCGCCGGTGTGGCACACGGTCACGTACTTCTGGTCGGCGATGAAGCAGGCGATGGTCTCCACCGGCACCACGTGCAGCTTGTCGCGCACCCGCGCCGCGATGTGGCGCCGCGCCGTGGCGGGCGGCTCGGCCGCAAGCCGGGTGAGCTGCACGCGGTTGAGCTGGCCGGCGGCGGCGAGCGCCGCGGCCAGCTTCTCGGCCCGCACCGGCTTCAGCAGGTAGGCGATGGCATGGGTCTCGAAGGCCTCGACCGCGAACTCGTTGTAGGCGGTGGTGAACACCACCGCCGGCGGGTCCTCCAGCGTCGCCAGGTGGCGCGCGGTCTCGAGGCCCTCCATCACCGGCATGCGGATGTCCAACAGCACCACGTCCACCGGCGCGCGCTCCCACAGCTCCAGCGCCTCGCGGCCGTTGCCGGCTTCGCCCGCCACTTCCACGCCGGGTATCGCCGCGAGCAGGCCCTTGAGGCGCTCACGCGCCGGCATCTCGTCGTCCACCACCATCACTTTCATTGGGCAGCCGCCGGAGCGCTGGACTCATAAGGGAAGCGCAGACGCACGCGGTATCCCCCGTCCTCGCGGCCGTGCTCGAGGGTCGCGCGTCCGGGCCAGGCTAGCTCCAAGCGCTCGCGCACGTTCTCCAGCGCCATCTGGCGGCCGGGCCGCGCGGCGCCACCCGACTCCGGCAGCGGATTGTGGATCTCAAGCTCCACCACCCCGTCCGTGAGCCGGCCCGATACGCTCACGGTGCCGCCTTCGGCGCGGGGCTCGACGCCGTGGTAGATCGCGTTCTCGACCAGCGGCTGCAGGGTGAGGCGCGGCAGGCGCGCATCTTCCGGCACGCCGTCCAGCCGCCACTCGAGCTTCAGGCGCTCGCCGAGCCGCAGCGCCTCGATGCCCGCGTACTGGCGCGCCACCGCCAGCTCCTCCGCCAGCGCCACCCGCGCCGAGGAGTCCGCCAGGCTCGCGCGGAACAGGTCCGAGAGGTCTTCCACCGCGCGCTCCGCGAGCTCGGGCTTGCCGCGGATCAATGCCGCGATGGTGTTCATGCTGTTGAACAGGAAGTGGGGCCGGATGCGCGCCTGCAGCACTTCGAAGCGGGTGCTGGCCTCGCGCCGCACGTTGCTCTTCCACTGATGCAGTACGTAGAAGTAGCGCAGCACCAGCGCACTCACGATGGCGCAGATCATGAGGTTGCGCAGCACGAAGCCGGAATGGCTGGCGGGCAAGAGTTCCTGGCCGATGCCGGTGTTCTGGGTGAGCTGGTAGGCGATCTCGCTCATCACGCCGGTGACCACGAGCAGCAGGGCGTAGCTCAGCGCCGCCGCCCGCTGCAGCGGCATGCGCATCAGGCGCGGCCGAACCGCACACAGGAGGCCGCTGGAGGTGAGCGCGATCCACTGCAGGAACAGCGAGATGCGGGCGAGATCCAGCCACAGCGGCACGCCTTCGCCGGGCAGGTGCTTGGCGATGGCCAGCACCAGCGCGGTGAGTTCGGCGATCAGCACCACCACCAACACCACCGAACCGGTGCAGAGTTCGGGCAGGAAGAAGTCGTCGGACGGCGCCGGCGTGGTAGGGGTGATCGCGGCCATGCAAAAAGTGTCGGCGCTTCCGCGCCGGGTTGCAATAGCGGGCGCGCTCAGCCGCGGGCGCTGCGGCGCCGGGCGAAGGTGGCGAGCAGAGCGAGGGTGAAGAGGTCCAGCGCGCCGCCGCCGTTGCTCGACTGGGGATCGTGGGTGCCGCCGATGCGGTGCACCTGGCTGCTCGGCGGCTTGCTGCTGGCATGGACGGCGCTGCCTGCGGGCGTCACCACCACCACGCCGGCGTCCAGGTTGGCGCTGACGAGCTGCGGTTTGCCGCCGATGTTCATGATCAGGGTGCCGTAGGAGCCGTAGTCCAGGAACAGCTGCTGTGGCGCTTCGAACGCGCCCGCACCCTGGTTCGCGAACAGGCTGACGCTGCCGTCGCTGTAGTTGTCGGTGACGAGGTCGGCGAGCCCGTCGCCGTCCAGGTCCGCGCTGCCGATCCAGCCTGGCTGCGATCCGGTGGGGTGGAACGCCGGCGCGGCGAAGCTGCCGTCGCCCAGGCCCATGAGCACGCCCACGCTGTCGTCGTCCCGGTCCGCCACCAAGAGGTCCTGGAAGCCGTCGCCGTCGATGTCACTCGCCGTGAGCGCCACCGGTCCCGCACCCACGGTGAACGCAAGCGGCGCGCCGAAGCTGCCGTCACCGGCGCCGGACAGGGACAGGATGCTGTCGCGGGCTGTGTCGGAGGCCACGAGGTCGGGAATGCCGTCGCCGTTGAAATCCGCCACCGCCACCGCGGTGACGTCGCCGCCCACGGTGTAGCTCACGGGCGCCGCGAAGCTGCCGTCGCCGCGGTTGAGCAGCACGCTCACGGTGCCCGCGCTGCCGCCGGCGGTGACGATGTCCACGAAGCCGTCGCCGTTGAGGTCGGCCGCGGTGAGCGAGGCCGGGCCTGGGCCCGCCTCGCCGCTGGCATAAGCCACGTCTGCCGCCAGCGTGGCTTCGCCGGCGTTGAGCAGCACCCGCACGCCGGAGGCGGCATCGGTGGCGTCGCTCACCAGTACGTCGAGCCGGCCATCGCCATCCACGTCCGCGAGGGTGAGCGCGGTCATGCCGGGCATGTCCGGATAATCCTGGGTGTGGCCTGTGAACTCGCCCTGGGCGTCCAGGCAGATGATGCTGATCGTGGCATGGCCTGCCTCGAGGGCGACCACGTCCTCGAAGCCGTCGCCGTCCATGTCGCCGGAAACCATGGTGGCGCCGGTGCCCGCCGCCATCGCAGGGATGGCGGGGTAAAGCAGCGCGCCCGCGAGCGAGGCGGCTAGCAAGATCTTGTGAAGGCGCATCGAAAGCATCCCCTGATCCACTCCGGGAGCATGGTTCTTCTTTTATGGCACGCCACCCCATGGCGTACCGTGACCATGTTCTCCAGGGGACAGAATATAGGGAGGGCTTCCTGACAGCGGCAAGCGCCCTGCCAGACCTTCCGCCCGGCAAGGGGTTTTTACATATTCAGGGTGCGAAAGGCTTGGAATCCGCGCAATCAGCGCTGGAACAGGTCGTGCTTGATCCTGAACAGGGAAGAGATATCTTCATCGCCATGCCCCTGTTCCATGAGACGGCGGTAGTGCACCCGGGTCATCTCCACCACCGGCAGCTGCACCCCTTGGGCGGCGGCCATCTGCTGCACGATCTTGAGGTCCTTGTCGTGCAGCGAGACCTTGAAGCCCAGCGGGAAGCTCATGCGCATCATGTTGGGGCCCCGGTTCGTCAGGAACCAGGACTGGGCCGCGCCGCTGCCGACCACCTCGATGACCTTGTCGAGGGGCAGGCCCTGGGCCTCGGCGAAAGCCAGCGCCTCGCTCACCGCCTGGGCCACGCCCGCCACCACGATCTGGTTCACCGCCTTGGTGGCCTGGCCCGCGCCCGCCGGACCCATGAGCGCGAGGCGTTTGCCCAGGGCCTGCAGCACCGGCTGCGCGCGCTGGAACGCCGCCTCGGTGCCGCCGCACATGATGGCGAGCGTGGCGTGCTTCGCGCCCTCGGTGCCGCCCGACACCGGGCAGTCCAGGAAATCCACGCCGCGCTCCGCGAGCTTGGCCGCCGCCGTGCGTGCGGTGTCGGCACTCACGGTGGAGCAGTCCAGCACCAGCGCGCCGCGCTTCAGCCTGGGAGCGAGCAGGTCCACCACCGCGAGCACGTCCGCGTCCGCGCTCACGCAGAGCACCACCGCCTCGCACACGCCGGCAAGCTCGGGGATGGCGGCGGCAGGCGCACAGCCGGTCTCGGCGGCGAAGGCCTCAGCGCGTCCGGGGCTGCGGTTGTAGACGGCGGCGAGCAGGCCGGCCTTGTGCAGGTTCAGCGCCATGGAATAGCCCATGGCGCCCAGGCCGATGAATCCGGTCTTCATCCGCTCACTTCTCGAGGTAGGTGTAGCCCTTGAGGCCTTCTTCCAGTTCCTTCAGGAACTGGCCGCGCTTGGCCGGGTCCACGCCGGTGGCGGAGTCGATCTTGCCCTTGTAGCGGCCGACGAGGTCCTCCGGCGTGAAGTGCACGTAGCGCAGCACCTCCTCCACCGTGTCGCCCTGCTCCGGCTTCACCAGCCGGTAGCCGTTCTCCGCGTCCAGTTCGACGTTCACGGAGTCGGTGTCGCCGAACAGGTTATGCATGTCGCCCAGGATCTCCTGGTAGGCGCCCACCATGAAGAAGCCGAGGTAGTAGGGCTCGTTCGGGCGCATGGCATGCACGGCCATGGTGGTCTCGATCTCCTCCTCGTCCACGTACTGCTCGATGCGGCCATCGGAGTCGCAGGTGAGGTCCTGCAGGACAGCACGCCGGTTCGGCGTCTCATCGAGGCGGTGGATGGGCATGATCGGGAAGATCTGGTCGATGGCCCACACGTCCGGCATGGACTGGAACACCGACATGTTGCAGAAGTACTTGTCGGCCAGCTTCTCGTTGATCTCGTAGATCGCCTCGGTCTGGGCACGGCTCGTCGGCTTCAGGTTGTCGCGCACCTTGCGGCAGGTGGCGTGGTAGATCTGCTCGGCGTGCGCCCGCTGCTCCAGCGTCAGCACGCCGTGGGTGTACATGCCCTGGGCTTCGCTGTTGAGGTGCAGCGCGTCCTGGTACACCTCCAGCAGCGCGCGCCCCTCCTCGTTCACGTAGTCGTCCCACAGGTCGGTGAGGATCTGCGGGTCATCGGGGCCGGGCTGCACCGGCACCTTCTCCGGGATGGACTCGAAGTCCACCACCTCGGTGAGCATGAGCGCGTGGTGCGCGGTCATGGCGCGGCCTGACTCGGTGATGATGTTCGGGTGCGGCAGCTCGTACTCCTCGCAGATCTCCCAGAGCGCGCGCACGATCGCGTTCGCGTACTGCTGCACCGAGTAGTTGGTGGAGCAGGAGCTGCGCGAGCGGGTGCCCTCGTAGTCCACGCCCAGGCCGCCGCCCACGTCCATGACGCGGATGCCGACACCTAGCTCGGCGAGCTCCGCGAAGCAGCGTCCTGCCTCCTGCATGCCGCGCTGCACGTCGCGGATGTTCGCGATCTGTGATCCCAGGTGGAAGTGCAGCAACTGCAGAGAGCTCAGCATCTGCATCTGCTTGAGCCGCTCCACCGCCTCCAGGATCTGGCCGGTGGAGAGTCCGAACTTGGACTTCTCGCCGCCGGTGTGTTCCCACTTGCCGCGGCCGGTGCTGGCGAGGCGCACCCGGATGCCGATGGTGGGCTTCACGCCGATGTCGTTGGCTTCTTTCAGGAGATGGTCGAGCTCCGAGAGCTTCTCCACCACCACGTACACGCGGTGGCCGAGCGCCTGGCCGATGAGCGCGAGGCGCAGGTACTCGCGGTCCTTGTAGCCGTTGCAGACGATGGTGGCGCCCGGCGGCGCGAACGCCAGCACCGCCATGAGCTCGGGCTTGCTGCCCGCCTCGAGGCCGACCTTGTCAGCGCCGTGCTTGAGGATGTCCTCCACCACCACGTGCTGCTGGTTCACCTTGATCGGGTACACCGGCGTGTAGCGGCCCTTGTACTCGTGGTACTGGCGCGCCTGCTCGAAGGCTTCATAGACCCGCGACACGCGGTCGCGCAGGATGTCGCCGAAGCGGAACAGCACCGGCATGTTGAGCCCCCACTTGCCGACATCGCTCGCCAGGCGGTACAGGTCCACGCAGCCATCCTCGCGGTTGCGGGTCGGATACACCACCACGTGTCCTTCGGCGTTGATGTCGAAATAGCCGTCGCCCCAGCGCAGCACGTTGTAGAGCTCGCGGGCGACCTCGACGGGGTTCTGGCTCATGTCTCTCCGGGTTCGGCTGGTGTGGCGGGAAATCGCGCAAGAGTACGGCAACGCTGCCCCTCTGAAAAGACGCCGCCGCCGGCTTCCCTGCGCCCTGCCGGGCGGCCGGAACCGGGCGTGCCGACAAGCCGTATAATCGCGGCATATTCCGGGGCGCGGGGATGCCATGAAGCTGGACGGCGGCTGGTTCACCGAGATCGCGGCTGAGGAGGGCGTGGCCCTGTCCCTGCAGGGCCGCCGGCTGCAGGTGGAACAGACCCCTTACCAGACGGTCGAGATCTACGAGACCGACAGTTTCGGCACCATGATGGTCATCGACGGCTGCGTCATGGTCACCGACCGCGACAGCTTCATCTACCACGAGATGATGGCCCACCCGGTGCTGTTCACCCACCCCTCCCCCCGGCGCGTGCTCATCATCGGCGGCGGCGCCTGCGGCACCCTGCGCGAGGTGCTCAAGCACAAGGGCGTGGAGTCGGTGGTGCAGGTGGAGCTGGACGAGCGGGTCACGCGCCTGGCCGAGCTGCACTTCCCGGAACTCTGCGAGGCGAACGCCGACCCGCGGGCGCGGCTCGCCTTCGGCGACGGCATCCCCTGGGTGCGGGACGCCGCGGACGCGAGCCTGGACGTGATCATCATCGACAGCACCGACCCGGTAGGGCCGGCGGAGGGGCTGTTCTCGGAGGCGTTCTACCGCGAGGCGCTGAGGGCGCTGCGGCCCGAGGGCCTGCTGGTGCAGCAGAGCGAGTCGCCGTTCTTCTACCCGGAGACGATCCTGGACATGCACAAGGGGTTGCGTGGTGCCGGGTTCGCGGACAGCCGGACCCTGAGCTTCCCGCAGCCCACCTATCCTTCAGGCTGGTGGTCGGCGACGCTGGCGAAGAAGGACGGGCGCCTCAACAGCTTCCGCCGCCGCGACGCCGAGGACAAGCCGTTCCCGACCCGCTATTACTCCGCGTCGGTGCACGAGACCGCGTTCGTGCTGCCGCCGTTCCTCAAGGAGAGCCTGGCCGCACTGCGCTGAAGCGCAGCGTCACTGGTTGCCGCCGCCGCAGCTCTTCTCGATCTGCGACTCGAGCTGAGCCATCTGCTTCTCGCGTTCCTCGTCCGATATATAGGTCACGTTGCCCTTGGCGTCCACGCTGGTCGCGCGGCCGCCGGCGTTGAGCACGTTGAGCTTCTCGCGCAGTCCGTCGCAGCGTTCCTTCTGCTGCTGCTTCTGTTCCTGTTCCTCCTGCTCCCGCTGCGGGTCCTTCTGCTCCGCCTTCTTCTTGTCGGCGATCTGCTGCTGCAGGTTCTGCGAGTTCGCCAGCCCGGTCGGGTCCGGCGGCGGCGGCTTCACGTCCACCGTCTGGGCCTGCACGCCGGTGCCAGCGGGCGGCATCTGCGAGAAGTGCACGTGGCCGTCCTTGTCCACCCACTTGTAGACCTGGTCGGCTGAGGCCAGGCCGGCGGCGAGCGCCAGCCCGAGGCCGAGCGCGATGCTGAGCTTGTTCATGCGTCACCTCCGCAGGCCTGCACGATGTAGGCACGCGCCTCGTCCAGGGCCTTCTGCTTCTCGGCCGGCGGCAGCGGCTGCTTGTTGCCCTTGTCATCGAGTTGATAGAGCGAGTCGGCGTGCAGGTATTTGAACAGGCGGTCGCGACCGGCCTTGCAGGCGGGCGAGTCCTCGGGCTTCGGGGCCACGAGCTTCGCGTCGTTCGCCGGCGAGGCGGGCGCCGCCGGCGTGCCGGGCGGCGGCGCGTCGCCGGGGTTCGGCAGCGTGCCGCTGTTCTTGATCTCGAGCTGCTGCGCCTGGCCGCTGTGGGGTTCGGTGCTGTAGTGCACCTGGCCCTTGTCGTCCACCCACTTATATATGGGCGTGTCGGCACGGGCGGCGCCCATGGTGAGCAGGGAGGCGGCGAGCGCCGCGGCGATGCTGATCTTGATGTTCATGGCTGACCCTCGATGCGGGCTCACAGCGCCTCGGCACCGGTCTCGGCGGTGCGGATGCGGATGGCCTGCTCCAGTTCGTAGACGAATATCTTGCCGTCGCCGATCTTGCCGGTCTTGGCGGCGTTCATGATGGCCTCCACCACGCGGTCGAGCAGTTCGTCCGGGATGGCGAGCTCGATCTTCACCTTGGGCAGGAAGTCCACCACGTACTCGGCGCCGCGGTAGAGCTCGGTGTGCCCCTTCTGCCGGCCGAAGCCCTTCACCTCGGTGACGGTGATGCCTTGCACGCCGATGTCCGACAGCGCTTCACGCACGTCATCGAGCTTGAACGGTTTTATGACGGCCGCGACCATCTTCATGCGATTTTCCCGTGGATTTAAGGCCCGTACACGACATTCCCCGGGCCGGCTACAGTCTATCATCGCCGGCCTCGGCGCCGGTCCGCGGGCCTATATACTGATAACATAAAGTCGCAGACGCACCAGAGGGCGGCCGATGGCACTGGACCCCAAGATCCTCGACGACCTGGCCCGCAAGCTGGCGGACTCGGTGCCGCCCGGCCTCAAGGACCTCAAGGCCGACCTCGAGCACAACTTCCGCGCCATGCTGCAGACCGCCCTCGGCAAGCTCGACCTCGTGACGCGCGAGGAGTTCGACGTGCAGGCTGGCGTGCTCTCCCGCACCCGCGAGAAGCTGGAGGAGCTGTCACAGCGCCTGGCGGAGCTCGAGACGGCGCTGGCCGCCCAGGATCAGGACCGCAAGTAGGTCCGGGCCCGGTGCTCGCCAAGATCCATAGCCGCGCGCAGGCCGGCGTAGATGCTCCCGCCGTCACCGTCGAGGTGCATCAGTCGAACGGCTTACCCGCCCTCAACATCGTCGGCTTGCCGGAAGCCGCGGTGCGCGAGAGCAAGGACCGGGTCCGTAGCGCGCTCATCAACTCCCGCTTCGACTTCCCCGCCCGCAAGCTCACCGTGAACCTGGCGCCCGCCGACCTTCCCAAGGAAGGCGGCCGTTTCGACCTGCCGATCGCCTTGGGGATACTCGCCGCCTCCGGCCAGATCGACGCCGCCGCCCTCAAGGACGCGGAGTTCATCGGCGAGCTTTCCTTGAGCGGCGAACTCAGGCCCGTGCGCGGCGCACTGCCGGCCGCGCTCAAGGCCCGCAAGGCGGGCCGTGCGCTGGTCTTGCCCCTGGAGAACGCGGACGAGGCGGCGCTGGTCTCGGGCGTGGACGTGCTGGGCGCGCGGCACCTCCTGGACGTGTGCGCGCACCTCGCGGGGCGCCAGCGCATCGCGTCCCATGCCTCCTCCCTGGTCTCCTTCCGCCCGAGCTACGATGACCTCGCGGACGTGCGCGGCCAGCACCAGGCCAAGCGCGCGCTGGAGATCGCCGCCGCGGGCGGTCATTCGCTGCTGTTCGTCGGTCCTCCCGGCACCGGCAAGAGCATGCTGGCGGGGCGCCTGCCCGGCATCCTGCCGCCCATGACCGAGGACGAGGCACTGGAGACCGCCGCGGTCGCTTCCATCAGCGACGCAGGTTTCGAGGCCCGCGACTGGCGCAAGCGGCCTTACCGCAACCCGCATCACACGGCATCGGCGGTGGCGCTGGTGGGCGGCGGCTCTTTCCCGCGTCCCGGCGAGATCTCGCTGGCGCACCATGGCGTCCTGTTCCTGGATGAATTGCCGGAATTCGACCGCAAAGTGTTGGAAGTGCTGCGCGAGCCCCTGGAGAGCGGCGCCATCGTGGTGTCGCGCGCCGCGCGCCAGGCGGAGTTTCCCGCGGCGTTCCAGCTCATCGCCGCCATGAACCCCTGCCCCTGCGGCTACCTGGGCGATCCCTCCGGCCGCTGCCGCTGCACGCCGGACCAGGTACAGCGCTACCGCTCGAAAGTGTCGGGCCCGCTCCTGGACCGCATCGACCTGCACGTGGAGGCGCCGCGCGTGGCGCGCGAGGCGCTGCGCCCCGACGCGCCGGCGGACGGCGAGGCCAGCGGCACGGTGGTGCAACGGGTGGTGGCGGCGCGGGAGCGCCAGCTCGCGCGCCAGGGCAAGCCCAACGCGCGCATGAGCACGCGTGAGGTGAACAAGCATTGCAAGCCCGATGCTCCCGGCCAGCAGTTGCTGGAGCGCGCCATGGAGCAGCTCGGCCTCTCGGCTCGTGCCTATCACCGCATCCTGAAGGTAGCGCGTACCATCGCCGACATTGCGGGACATGAGACCCTGGCCTCGACGCACGTCGCGGAGGCCGTGGGCTATCGCGTGCTGGATCGGCAGAAGGGACTCGCGTGAGGATCGCCGAGGATTCGCCGCAGCGCCTGGTGCTGCGCGACCGCACCCTCTGGATCGGCGTGCTGCTGGTGTTCGCGGCGGCTTTCCTGGTCTACATGTCGCTGCGACAGGCGCATCCCGCCGGCATGTGGGTGGGCGCAGGCCTGTTCGTGCTGTTCGGGCTCGCATTCTTCTCCGCTTCCGATGTGGTGTTCGACCGGTCCACCGGCGAGATCACTCTCACCCGCCTGGTGCTCTGGCGCCGCAGCCGGCGGGTGTTGCGCTTCAGCGAGATCAAGGCGGTCGAGATAGAGGACGCGCCCGGCGAGCGCACGCCCACCTGCCGCCTGGCCCTGGTCACGGCGGAACGCCGCTTCCCGCTCACGACCGTGTACGACCGGGGACGGAAGGATTACGAGGAGATGCGCGCCGCGGTGTTGCGCGCCATGGGCCGTGCCGGGGAGCCCGCGCCGGACCCGCTCGAGTCCCTGGTGCGCCAGGGCCGCACCGTGGAAGCGGTGGAGCTGCTCAGGCGGCGGGAGAGCCTGGACCTCGTCACGGCACGAGAGCGGGTGCGGGAGATGGAGCACAAGCTCAAGGGCAGCTGAACTCCCGTAGCCGCGCGCGGTCCAAGCCGCGGGGATGAATCGGTTTCCAGTCTGGATCCAATCAAGTACAACAGGAGTCTTCCCATGAAACGTGCACAGATATTCGGCGCGCTGCTGCTGGCGGCGTCGCTGCCGGCCCTGGCGGACGAGGCCAAGCCCGCGGCCCCGGCCGCGGACCAGCAGTCCGCCACCCAGGGCTCGGTGACCGTCGGCGGCAAGAGCATCGCCTACACCGCCAACGCCGGCACCCTGGCGCTGAAGGACGGCAAGGGCGAGCCCACCGCCACCATGTCCTACGTGGCCTATTTCGCCAACGGCGCCTCCGCGCCGAACCGCCCGATCATGTTCATCTACAACGGCGGCCCGGGCTCCTCCACCATCTGGCTGCACATGGCCTCCTTCGGCCCCAAGCGCGCGCTGCTCGGCGACGCCAAGCACACCCCGCCGGCCTCGTACCAGCTCGTCAGCAACGAGTACAGCCTGCTGGATGCCACCGACCTCGTGTTCGTGGACGCGGTCGGCACCGGCTTCGGCCGGGTGCTGGACAAGGACGTGGGCGGCAAGGGCGAGGCGAAGGACTTCTACGGCGTGGACCAGGACGGCAAGGCCTTCACCCAGTTCATCGAGCGCTTCCTGACCAAGTACAGCCGCTGGAACTCGCCCAAGTACCTGTTCGGCGAGAGCTACGGCACGCCGCGCTCGGCGGTGGTGGCGAACGACCTCGTCAACGACGCGGTGGACCTGAACGGCGTGATCCTGCTTTCGGCGATCCTGAACTTCGACCTCAACGCCGACTTCCCGCAGGTCAACCCCTCGATGGACCTCCCCTACGCGGTGATGCTGCCGACCCAGGCCGCCGCGGCCTGGTACCACAAGAAGGCGGGCGCCGGCGTCAAGGATCTCCCGACCTACCTGCACCAGGTCGAGGACTTCGCGATGCACGACTACCTGGGAGCGCTGCAGGAGGGCTCCGAGCTTTCCGCCGACAGGAAGCGCGCCGTGGCGCAGAAGATGTCCGAGTACATCGGCCTGCCGGTGGACTACCTGCTGAAGGCGAACCTGCGCGTCACCGGCCCTCAGTTCGAGCAGCAGCTCCTGCAGGGCAGCGAGGAGGCCACCGGCCGCTTCGACGTGCGCTACGCGGGCCCGCAGCTCGATCCCCTGGGTGAGTTCGCGTTCTACGACCCGCAGTCCTCCGCCATCGGCTCGCCGATCGTGTCGCTGTTCAACGACTACGTCCGCGGCCAGCTCAAGTTCGGCCAGGACCTCACCTACCTGCCGGTGAGCGGCGAGGTGGGCAACGCCTGGGACTTCAAGCACCAGCAGCCGGGCGTGCCGTTCGCGCTGCCCACCACCACCAACGTGATGCCGGACCTGGCCTCCGCCATGGCCCAGAACCCGGACATGAAGGTGATGCTGAACTCGGGGTACTACGACCTGGCCACGCCCTACTACTCGGCGGTGTACGTGATGCACCACCTGCCGATGCCGGACGCGCTGCAGAAGAACATCTCCTACCAGTTCTATCCGGCCGGCCACATGGTGTACGTGAACCTGGACAGCCTGAAGCTGCTGCACGACAGCGTGGCGAAGTTCATCGCCTCCAGCCACAAGTAAGCTGATCCGCGTTTGATGTAATCTGGCCGCGCACCGGAAGGTGCGCGGCCTTTTCTTTTGGGGACGCCATGAGCTGGTGGGTCTATGTCATCGAGTGCGACAGCGGCGCCTGGTACACCGGCATCACCAGTGATCTCGAGCGGCGCTTCCAGCAGCACGCCTCCGGCAAGGGCGCCAAATACTTCCGCATGGACAGGCCCAGGCGCATCGTGGCGGCGCAGCCCTGCGAGTCGAAGAGCGAGGCGCTCAAGTCGGAGGCGGCGCTGAAAGCCCTGGGCAGGGAAGCCAAGGCCGAGTGGATACGCCGGAATCCCCGGGACGCTTAGGGTTTCGCCCGCAGCATCCAGGTGCTGAGCCACAGCAGTCCGCCCAGCACCGGGAACAGCCAGAAGAAAGGCCCTATCCAGAGGGCCGCCCAGGTGCCGGCTAGGATGTAGAAGCCGCCCGTCACCCAGGGGATCACCGCGAGGCTCGCGTCGCCGCGGTGCAGCTTCTTCCAGCACCACAGCAGCAGCACGCCGAACACCAGCATGGTGCCGCTCACCCAGAACCAGATGAGCTCCTGCAGCTTCAAGGCCTCCGGCGCCACGCCCGCCAGCGTGGCGCTCACATGCGTGGACCATTGGTGGCCGTGGCCGAACGCCCCGAGGCCCACCATGAAGGACGTGATCAGGAACAGAGCAGAGAAGAATTTGCGTGTCATGTCGGACGCTCCCTACGCGGTCTGCACAATTCCCCCGGTGTCACAAGACTGCCGCGCCCCGGCGGCGCCGTCTAATATAAACCCATGCCGCGTCTTTCCCCTCTCGACCGCCTGAACCCCGCCCAGCGCGCGGCGGTGCAGTACCTGGACGGCCCGATGCTGGTGCTCGCCGGTGCCGGCAGCGGCAAGACCCGCGTCATCACCCGCAAGATCGCCCACATGGTGGGCGAGCGCGGCATCAAGCCCGAGGCCATCGCCGCCGTCACCTTCACCAACAAGGCGGCGCGGGAGATGAAGGCGCGGGTGGGCGAACTCTTGGACGCGGAGCGGGCCAAGGGACTCACGGTCTCCACCTTCCACACCCTGGGCATGCGCCTCCTGCGGGAGGAGCACGCACGCATAGGCTACCGGCGCGGCTTCACCTTGTTCGACGCGGAGGACAGCCTCACGTTGCTGCGCGAGCTCCTGAAGGTGGACCGGTTGGAGAAGGCGGAAGTGCTGGAGCGGGCCCAGTGGCAGATCTCCGCCTGGAAGAGCGGCCTCGTCACGCCGGAAGAGGCGGTGAAGAAGGCCGGCAGCGACCATGACCGGCGCCACGCGCGGCTTTATCTCGACTACCAGCGCAACCTGCAAGCCTACAACGCCATGGACTTCGACGACCTCATCTCGAAGCCCGTGCACCTCTTGGAGAGCGACGCGGAGGCACGGGAGAAATGGCAAGGCCGGCTGCGCTACCTCCTGGTGGATGAGTACCAGGACACCAACGCCGCCCAGTACCGGCTGCTCAAGCTTCTTGCGGGTCCGCGCGCCGCGTTCACCGCGGTGGGCGACGACGACCAGTCCATCTACTCCTGGCGCGGCGCGGAACCCAGGAACCTGGCGTTGCTCAAGGAGGACTTTCCCACTCTCAAGGTGGTGAAGCTGGAGCAGAACTACCGGTCCACCCGGCGCATCCTCAGGGTCGCCAACAAGCTCATCGGCAACAACCCGCATCTCTTCGAGAAGCAGCTCTGGAGCGACCTCGGTGAGGGCGATCCGATCAGGGTGGTGGCTTGCCCGGACGCGCATGGCGAGGCGGAGCGCGTGGCCACCGAGATCACCGCCCACAAGCTCAAGTACAAGAGCCGCAACGGCGACTTCGCGATCCTCTATCGCAGCAACCACCAGTCGCGTCTGTTCGAGAAGGCGCTGCGCGAGCAGAAGCTGAACTACGACATCTCCGGCGGCACCTCGTTCTTCGACCGGGGCGAGGTGCGGGACCTCGTGGCCTACCTGCGCCTGCTGGTGAACCCGGACGACGACTCGGCCTTCCTGCGCATCGTGAACCTGCCGCGCCGCGAGCTCGGGCCCGTGACCCTGGAGAAGCTGGGCGCTTTCGCCGGACAGAAGCACATCAGCCTGTTCGGCGCCTGCTTCGAGGCGGAGTTGCGCGGGCAACTGCAGGAGAGGGCGGCGGACAAGCTCAAGGAGTTCGCCACCTGGGTCTCGAAGACCGCCGAGGCCGCCGAGAGCGAGCCCGCCGCCGCGGTGGTGAGGCAGATGCTCGAGGACATCGCCTACGAAGGGTGGCTCAGGGACAGCGCCAAGGACCTGCCCACCGCCGAGCGCAAGTGGGAGAACGTGCAGGAGTTCGTGCAGTGGCTGGAGAGGCCCATCGCGGGCGAGGCCGGCACGCTGGTGGACACCTTGGGCAAGCTCGCGCTCATGGATATGCTGGACCGCAACGCCGACGACAAGGACGGCGACGCGGTGCAGCTCATGACGCTGCACGCGGCCAAGGGCCTGGAGTTCCCCCATGTGTTCCTGGTGGGCATGGAGGAGGAGATCCTGCCGCACCGCAACAGCCTCGAGGGCGACAGCCTGGAGGAGGAACGGCGCCTCTGCTACGTGGGCATCACCCGCGCGCGCCAGACCCTGACGCTCAGCTATGCCGACAAGCGCAAGAAGTACGGCGAGGAGATCGCCTGCGAGCCGAGCCGCTTCCTCAAGGAACTGCCGGTGGACGACCTCCTGTCCGACAGCGACGCGCCGCCGGCCACGGCGGAGGAGCGGGTGGCCCGCGGCAAGGCTTACCTGGATTCCTTGCGAGGCTTGCTCAACGAATCGTGAAAATGAAAAACCCCCTTCGAAGGGGGCTTTTCTTCAGTCGGTCTAGCTTGGCTTACTTGCTCTGGCCCACCATGTACTCGAGCGCCTTCACCACGTCGTCGTCCGAGAGGGACGAGTTGCCGCCGTGGGCCGGCATCTGGTTGAAGCCCTTGAGCGCGTGCTCCTTCAGCACGTCCATGCCCTTCTTGATGCGCGGGGCCCAGGCGGCCTTGTCGCCCATCTTCGGCGCGCCGAGCAGGCCGCTGCCGTGGCAGGCGGCGCAGGTGCCCTCCCATATCTCCTTGCCGGACTTGGCAGCGCCGCCGCCCCCGCCCGCGGCGGGCGCAGCCTTGGCCATCTGGCTCTTGGTGTCGCCGGAGATCTGCACGTCGCCCACCGGCGCCAGGCGCTGATCGATGAGCTGCTCCTCGGTGGAACTGCCCTTCTCGTAGGCACCCGGCACGGAGTCGGCGATGCCGTTGGCCAGCCAGTACATGGCGACGGCGAAGGCCACCAGGATGCCCAGCACCAGCATGAAGGTGTCGTAGAAGTGCTGGTCGTGCTTGGCTTCGGCGGACTGTTCGGCGGCTTTCTTCTTGGCCATGGCGGGATCCCGGTGACTGAATCAGGGGCGTGATTATAAAGGTTTAGCCGGAGCCGGGAGAGGTTTGGTTGGACGCCCCTGGGGGCCTCGGGTATCCTTGCGGCCCCTCGAAGTGCCCGCCGCACTAGAGCAAAATCACGTTTCAGAGCGCCCGTAGCTCAGCTGGATAGAGCGTGTGCCTCCGGCGCACAAGGTCAGGGGTTCGAATCCCTTCGGGCGCGCCAAATACAAAGGCCCCCTGCAAAAAAGCAGGGGGCCTTTGTATTTGGCGAGGTCAGAAAAGGGATTCGAACCCTGCGGGTTCGCCGGGCTGCTGCGCAGCCCGGACCTGGGCGGCCATTCTGGCCGGCCGTTCGGCGCTTCGCGCCTCACCCCTTCGGGCGCGCGCCATTTAAGGGAGGATTCGAATCCAAGGGTTCGCCGAGGGCTGCGCATTCCATGCTCCGCCCTCGGTCCAGGCCGCACCACTGCGCTACGCATCCAGCTCCGCTTGCGGGCCGGGGCATACATCCCTGTATACCCGTCCGCGATTTCGTCTCGGACCCCTGGCCTCTTGACTTCATACTGTGCGCCATACACTATATGCCACATACCATTTGCCACATGGGTTATCCATGGGTACCGAAGCTTTCGAAAACCTGCGTCTGGAGCTGCGCCGGGGCTCCCTGATCCTGGCGGTGCTGGCCGAGCTCAGGACCGAGCAGTACGGCTACACCCTGCGCAAGGCTCTCTCTGGCCACGGCATGGAGATCGACGAGGGCACCCTCTATCCCCTGCTCCGGCGCCTGGAGTCCCAGGGACTCCTCACCAGCCAGTGGCGTGAGGAGGACAAGCGCAAGAAGCGCTTCTACCAGCTTTCCCCGGAAGGGGCCCGGATACTGGAGCAGTTGAGCGCCGAGTGGCGCGCCATCAACGGCTCCCTCGAACAGATCCTGTAAGGAGCCGCCATGGAATCCCTCGACCGCTACCTCAACTTCATCCGCTTCCTGCTGCCGCGCGGCAAGCAGGAGGACATCATCGCCGAGCTCTCCGGGGACCTGCACGCGCAGGTCGCTGACCGGGAGGCGGAGCTCGGCCGGCCGATAAACGAGGGCGAGCTCGAAGCGCTGCTCAAGCACTGCGGCCATCCCTTGATGGTGGCGGCGCGCTACCAGGCGCAGCAGCAGCTCATCGGCCAGCCGTTCTATCCCCTGTACCTGCTCGCCCTCAAGATGGTGCAGTGGGTGCTGTTGCCGCTGCTGCTGGTGATCGGCCTCATGCTGTCCGTGTTCCGGCCCCACATGGTGGACGCGATGATCCAGGCGGTGGGCAATGCCATCGGCAGCGCCATCTTCACGGTGGGCCTGCTCACTGTGGCCTTCGCGGTGCTCGAGCGCCTGCAGGTCAAGCTGCATTTCCTCGACAACTGGCGGCTCAACGACCTGCCCAAGGTCCCGGTGATCCAGGATCCGTCGCAGATCACCCGCTCCGCCTCCTTCGGCGGCTTCGCGGGGCTCCTGTTCTTCATCGTCTGGTGGATGGACCTCATCCGCATCCCGCAGCTCCCGCACGTGCATTTCCTGCAGGCCCTGCCCGAGGGCTTCTTCTGGCCGGTGCTGCTGGTAGCGGGCGCGGAGATGCTGCTGCACCTCGTGAACCTGTTCCTGCCCTGGTGGACGCGCAGGCGCGCCGCCTTCCGGCTGGTGCTGGATATCTGTTCCCTGGTGCTGCTGGCTGCCATCGCCACCGCGTGGCCCTGGTTCGCCATCCATATGGACGCGGGTATGACGGCCGACATCGGGCCCTCGATCCGCGACGTGGCCAAGCTGGAGCAGGTGGTGAACCTGTCGCTGCTGGTCTCCCTCGGCATCATGGCCTTGAGCTACGTGGCGCGGCTGGTGCAGGACCTGCGGCGCGCCCAGGGCCTGCCTGCCTACGGCAACTGGCTCATGGCGATGTTCGCCAACTGACGCGGTGAAGATCGTGCGAGAGAAGGCTGCCGCCTGGCGCTACTTGGTGCCGCTACTCCTGGTCCCGGCGGCGCTGCTCGCGGCGGCGCTCTGCCTGGAGAGACCGGAGACGCGCGGGTACCAGCTGCCCGCGTTCACCACTACCGGCGGCCAGGGTCCCCGCTCGGGCGCTTTCAGGCTATCGCCTGGAGCTGCTGCTGCAGCTCGTCGGGACTCAGGAAATCCAGCGGCAGGCCCAGCATCAGCTCCACGCGCCGCTCCAGGAACGTGAAGGCCTGGGCGAAGGCGGCGAGCCGCTCCGCCTCGCCGCCCGCCACCGACGCGGGGTCCGGCAGGCCCCAATGCACCCGCACCGGCGCGCCGGGCCAGAGCGGGCAGGGCTCGGCGGCGGCTTGGTCGCAGACCGTGATCACCACGTCCATGCGCGGGGCAGCCTCGCCGGTGAACTCATCCCAGCTCTTGCTGCGCAGTCCCGCGGTGTCCAACTCGCAGGTGCGCAGCACCGCGAGCGCCAGCGGATGCACCTCGCCCCTGGGGTGGCTGCCGGCGCTGTAGGCCTGGATGCGTCCGGCGCCGCGGGCGTTCAGGAGCGCCTCCGCCAGGATGCTGCGGGCCGAGTTCCCGGTGCAGAGAATCAGGACGTTCATTGACCTGATTATGGCGTAACCAGCATCAGGAGGAGGTCCGGGTCCGGCGCGACCCTGGAGGCCGCGTGGCAGTAGAATCTTCCCCTCGCGCCGGGCAACTTTGCACCCTCCGCCCGGTCATTAGAGTGCGTCCGTCGTCTCCAGGGAGATCCCGATGAAGCTGCGCCTCGCCGCCCTGTCTTTCCTCCTCGCCACTCTCTCGGCCCAGGCCGCAGCGCCGGATCCGGCGCTCCTCGGCGGGCTCACGTGGCGGTTGATCGGGCCGTTCCGGGGCGGGCGCGTGCTCGCGGTGTCGGGCGTGCGCGGCGACCCCAAGCATTATTACTTCGGCTCGGTGGACGGCGGCGTGTGGGAGACCACCGACACCGGCCGCACCTGGCAGCCGATCTTCGATGCCATGCCGGTGGGTTCCATCGGCGCGCTCGCGGTGGCGCCCTCGGACCCGAAGGTGATCTACGTGGGAAGCGGCGAGGCGGACATGCGCTCCGACATCGCCTACGGCAACGGCATGTACAAGTCGGTGGACGGCGGCAAGACCTGGAGCCACATCGGCCTCGACGACTCGCACCAGATCGGCGAGATCCTGGTGGACCCGTCCAACGCGAACGTGCTGTTCGTGGCGGTGCTCGGCCACGCTTACGGTCCCAACACCATGCGCGGCGTGTTCCGCAGCCGCGACGGCGGCCAGACCTGGATCAAGGTGCTCTATAAGGATGCCGACACCGGCGCCATCGACCTCGCGTTCGGTGCCGACGCGAAGACCGTCTATGCCTCGCTGTGGCAGACGCGCCGCCCGCCCTGGAACGTGTATCCCGCTTCCAACGGGCCCGGCTCCGGCGTCTACAAGTCCAGCGACGGCGGCGACACCTGGGTGGAGATCACCGGCCACGGCATGCTGCGCGAGGGCCTGGGCCGCGTCGGCCTCGCCACCGCGCCCTCCAGCCCGAACGTGCTGTACGCGCTGGCGGACGCCAAGGACGGCGGCCTGTACCGCTCCGACGACGCCGGCGACCACTTCACGCTGGTGTCCTCCGACAAGCGCATCTGGACCCGCGGCTGGTACTTCGGCGGCGTGAGCGTGGACCCGAAGGACCCGGACGTGGTGTACGTCTCCGACACCGCCATGTACAGGTCCACTGACGGCGGCAAGACCTTCCAGCCGTTCCTCGGCGACCCGACCGGCGACGACTTCCACACGCTGTGGATAGATCCGGATGACGGCAAGCGCATGATCTCGGGCGTGGACCAGGGCGCCATCATCAGCCAGAACGGCGGCGCGACCTGGACCAGCTGGTACAACCAGCCCACCGGGCAGTTCTACCACGTCACCACCGACACGCGCTTCCCGTACTGGGTGTACGGCGCGCAGCAGGATTCGGGCGCCGCCGCGGTGCCGAGCCGCACCAGCGACGGCACCGATGGCATCAACATGCGCCAGTTCCACGAGGTCACCGCCGGTGGCGAGAGCGGCAACATCGCGCCGGACCCGGAAGACCCGGACGTCGTATACGGCGGCGCCGTGGACCGGCTCGACCAGAAGAGCGAGCAGACCGCGAACGTGGACCCGACGCTCGCCTACCCGGACATCTACCGCAGCGAATGGACGCTGCCGCTCACGTTCTCGCCCAAGGACAAGAAGGCGCTGTACTTCGGCAACCAGCACCTGTTCCGCACCCGCGACGGCGGCAAGCACTGGGACCTCTTGAGCCCCGACCTCACGCGCAAGACCCTCACGGTGCCGCCGAGCCTGGACAAGGTGTCCGCCGCCAACACCGCCACCGTGGGCGAGCGGCGCGGCGTGATCTACGCGATCGCGCCCTCGCGCTTCTCCGCCTCGGACATCTGGGCCGGCACCGACGACGGCCTCATCTGGCGCACGCGCGACGACGGCAAGCACTGGACCGACGTCACGCCCGAGGCGCTCATCCCTTGGTCCAAGGTCGGCATCCTCGAGGCCGGGCACTTCTCCGCCGGCACCGCCTACGCGGCGGTGGACCGCCACCGGGTGGACGACTACAAGCCCTACATCTACCGCACCCACGACGGCGGCAAGACCTGGACGCTGATCACCGACGGCATCCCGGACGGCAGCTTCGTGAATGCCGTGCGTGAGGACCCGCTGAAGCCCGGCCTGCTGTACGCCGGCACCGAGCTCGGCGTGTACGTGTCCTTCGACGACGGCGGCCGCTGGCAGCCGCTGCAGATGAACCTGCCCGTGACCTCGGTCCGCGACCTGGACGTGCACCACGACCAGTGGAGCGACGACCTCGTGATCGCGACCCATGGCCGCGCGTTCTGGGTGTTGGACGGCATCTCCGCCCTGCGCCAGCTCGACAAGCTCGCGGCGGTGGAGCTGTTCAAGCCCGGCACCGCGGTGCGCATGCACCTCGCGGCCTTCACCGGCACGCCCATGCACCGCGATGAGCCCCAGGCCGCGAACCCGCCCAACGGCGCGCTCCTGGACTACTGGCTCGCGGCAGACGCGCAGGAGGTGACGCTGGATATCCTGGACGCCAAGGGCAAGCCGGTGCGGCACTTCTCCAGCACCGACAAGCACGCAGCGCCGGACCTCGCCAGCATCGGCGCCACGCCGGACTGGTTCCCGGCACCCACGCCGCTCCCGGCGAAGGCCGGCATGCACCGTTTCGTGTGGGACCTGCGTCACCTCGCACCGGAGGCGCTGGGCGGCGCCGACGCGAACGGCGTATGGGTGCTGCCCGGCAGCTACACCGTGAAGCTCACGGTGGACGGCAAGAGCCGGACGCGCACGCTCCAGGTGGTGAACGACCCGCGGGTGAAGGCGAAGCCCGCCGACCTCGCGCGCCAGCAGGCGCTCGCGTTCAAGGTGCAGGCGGAACGGGCCAAGCTCGCCGGCGTGACAGCGGAAGTGAGCGGCATGCTGAAACAGCTCGCGGCCCTCGCGCCCAAGGCACCGCCTGAACTCGCCAAGCACCTCAAGGCCTTCGAGGGCCAGATCACCGCCGAGACCGAGCTGCACGCGGTGCCGCCGGGCTACGGCCAGCCGGGCGCGGCGCCGGAGAAGCTCGGCAGCCTCTCCTACGTGGCGGGCGCCATGGACGCGCTGCAGCCGGCGGTGGAGAACGCCGACGGCGCGCCCACGCCGGACGCGCTCAAGGGCTTCGCGCTGCAGCAGGCCAAGGCCGCCGCCGCCATCGCCGCCTGGCACAAGCTCAAGGCGGAGCGGGTGCCGGGGCTGAACGTGGAGCTCAAGGCGGCGGGGATGGACGAGCTGGGCAAGCACGGCGACTGAGGTACGGCCGGTTCGCCGCATGCGGCGGACCGGCTATCATTCCCGCGTGAACGAGAGCCTCCAGGAACTCACGCCCGCCACTGTGCGCCGCATCGCCGTGATGCAGCTGGCGTTCTTCGCCTTGCTGCTGGCGGGCTTCGCCGTCTCCGGCACCTACACCCAGATCGCAGACCACGCCCGCGACGGGATCCCGCTCGAGTTCTGGCGGCCGTTCACCTGGGAGACCACGAGCTGCCTCGTGCTGTGGCTGCTCGTCCTCCCCATGGCCTGGTGGGTGCGGCGCTTCCCCCTGAGCCGCGCCAGCTGGATGCGCGACCTGCCGGTGCACCTCATGAGCACCGTGCCGTTCTCCCTCCTGCACGTGGCCGGGATGGTGGGGCTACGCAAGCTGGTGTACCGCCTGATGGGCGACAACTACGACTTCGGCGCCTGGTGGCCCAACTGGCAGTACGAGTACCGCAAGGACTTCCTGGCCTACTGGATCACCGTCGGTGGCCTCGCGGCCTTCCATATATACGGTTTGTGGCTGGACAGCCGGCGTCCTGCCCCCGTCGGTGACGGCGCGGATCCGGTGGAGGCACCCCTGGAGCGGCTGGTGGTGCGCAAGTTGAACCGCGAGTTCATCGTGAACCTGGCGGACGTGGACCGCATCGAGGCGGACGGCAACTACGTGAGCCTCCATGTGCAGGGCAGCGTGTACCCGCTGCGCGAATCCCTGGCGGCGCTGGAGAAGCGGCTGGACGGCAGGCGCTTCGCGCGGGTGCATCGGGGCCACATCGTGAACATCGACCGCATCCGCGAGATCCAGCCCTGGGATCACGGCGACTACCGCATCCTGTTGAAGGACGGCAGCTTCGTGAACTTCAGCCGCAGATATCGCAGCCGCCTCAGCCACCTCTTTCACTGAAAGCTGCTGCGCTCGGCGGGGCGTTGTTGCGCTTCGGCTCGCAGTCGGTCATGCGCATCAGAGTGCACTCCCTCCTGCTCGCCTCGCGCGCCTAGCCCCATTCGCTACGCTTCCTGCTTCGCTCATGGTCCAGTGCGTACATCCATGTACGCCCGCGCGGCGCATGCGCCGCGCCCTTCGCTCGCGACGCTTTCAGCGTAGTCCTTGCACAGACTTATGGTAAGGATATTTTCAGGATCAGCGGTGCCTCCAGCTTGTCCATCGGAGCCAGTTGGCCCTTGTCGTCGAAGCGGCTCCACTGGGCATTCGCCACCAGGTAAAGCTCGCCGTCCACCACCACGAACAGCGTCGGTTCCGGCACCCGCGGATCGGAAGCCTCCAAGACGTCCGCGCCGGTCACCGCCAGGCCGTCCTGGCTGAGCTTGAGACTTACCAACCGCTGCGGCTCGGCGCCGTTCTGGCTGGCGATGAGAGAACCGGCATGGAGCTTCAGCCCGTCCACGTAGTAGGGCGAGACATGCTCGGGCATGCGCAGCCTCAGCAGCCGGTGCGCCGGGAGCTCATAGGCATAGAGGCCGTTCGGGTAATCCGAGATGTAGAGATGGCGGCCGTCGGCCGACAGCGCGAGACCTTGGGCGGAATCCAAGGCGCCCGCCGGTGTGAGCCGTTGAAGCGCTTCCGCTCCGGGCGCCAGCCAGAACACCCCGCCGAACGCATCGGACACGTAGACGCCGCCGTCCGGGACCACGCAGAGGTCGCCGAAGGCATGCGCCGCCGTGTCCGGCGGCGCATAGCGTGCGAGCAGCTTCCCGGTACCCAAGTCGAAGCGCAGCAGCTCGGTCTTGCCGTCCAGTTTGGGGTCATAGTCCTGCATCTGGGGCAGGGCATCGCTCACGGCCCACAGCACGCCGCGGGCGGGATCCACGGCGATGCCCAACACGCTCCACAGGCCGGCACGGCGGTCCGCGAACGGCATCT
This sequence comes from Gammaproteobacteria bacterium, assembly GCA_036383255.1. Lineage (NCBI taxonomy): Bacteria > Pseudomonadati > Pseudomonadota > Gammaproteobacteria > Gammaproteobacteria bacterium. Next base: position 394,874 of record DASVOS010000004.1, read on the forward strand.
CCTTGCCGGCATGCACCCGTACGATCTTGCGCAGGTGCACGCTCGCCACGAAGAAGTCGCCGCTCCCCGGGTCGTGCGCCAGGCCCTCGGGGATGAAGTCCGGTTCGGCGAGGCGGAACGCCGGCGTCACGCGGCCCACCGGCTGCAGCAGCGCGGCGAAGCGCTGCGTCAGGGCCGGATATCCCGGCGCCTTGGCGAGTTCGGCGAACTCCGGCTTGCCGAGGTCGATGTGGATGCCCTGGGCCGCTAGCTCGTCCAGGCCGGCCAGCGCGCCGGCGGTGTCGCCGCGCCGGGCCCGTGCCAGCGCCTGCAGGTATTCGGCACGCGGGTAGCCGGGACGAAGCTCCAGGATCTTTGCCGCGGCCGCCTCCAGCGAGACATAGTCCTGTCCGTCGGCGGCCTTCTGCAGCTGCGCCTTCAGGTCCGCCAGCTGGACGTCGGCGGATGCGCTGGAAGCGAAGGTCAGCAGCAGGGCTATATAGAAGCTGCGCATGGGCATCTCCGGAGTGATATCCGCTTGACCGCCGGGCCGGCGCTTGGTTCCCGGCCCCGGCCTGCCGCCGCTCGTCCCAGGGCAGCGCCGCTCGTCCCATCCGCCGTGGCAATCCGCGGGTTCAGCGCTAGAGTGAGCCCATCCATGGCACGGAGCGGGGACATGCGCGGGATATTCATCTTCTTTGGGACGCTGATGCTGGGCACCGCCGTGGCGGCGCCGGATGCGGGCTGGCCCGCCTATGGCGGCGATGCCGGCGGCAGCCGCTACTCGCCCCTGGCTGAGATCACCCCCGCCAATGTGGAAGAGCTGAGGGTGGCCTGGATCTTCCGCACCGGCGAGCTGGGGGAGGGCGTGAAGGACTGGAAGCGTTCGGCCTTCGAGGCCACGCCCATCCTCCATGACGGCGTCCTCTATCTCACCACCTCCAGCACCGACGTGGTGGCGGTGGATGCCGCCACCGGCACGTTGCGCTGGAAGCACTCGAGCGAGGCGCGCAAGGACCTGCACTACTCCGACGGCGTGTCCCGCGGCGTGTCCCTGTGGGTGGACGAGGCGAGCTCCGCCTCCGCTCCCTGCCACGCGCGCATCTATGCACCGACCCTGGATGGCCGCCTGCTGGCCCTGGACGCGGGGGACGGCAAGCCCTGCGAGGGTTTCGGCGAGGGCGGCGCGGTCAACTTGCTCAAGGATGTGCGGTCACAATTCGAGGAAGGCGACGAGTGGCGGGATTATCTCGTCACCTCGCCGCCGGCGATCATCGACGGCAAGGTGGTGGTGGGTTCGTCCATCGGCGACAACCGCGCCGTCGTGGAGGAGCTCGGCGTCGTGCGCGCCTTCGATGCGCGCAACGGCAAGCTGCTCTGGAGCTGGGATCCGATCCCGCGGGACCCCTCGAATCCCGTGTTCAAGGAGTGGGACGCCGGGAGCGTGAAGACCGCCAGCGCGGCCAACGCCTGGGCGCCGCTCTCGGTGGACTTGGGCAGGCACCTAGTGTTCGTGCCCACGGGCTCCGCGAGCCCGGACTTCTTCGGCGGCGAGCGTCCCGGCGACAACCGCTGGGCGAACTCGGTGGTGGCGCTGGATGCCGCCACCGGCAAGCTCGTCTGGGGCCGGCAGCTGGTGCACCACGACATGTGGGACTACGACGTGGCTTCGCAGCCCACGCTGGTGGACCTGGTGCACGACGGCCGGCACGTGGATGCGCTGATCCAGGCCACCAAGACCGGTTTCCTCTACACCTTCGACCGCGCCACCGGCGCGCCCCTGTTCCCCATCGTGGAGAAGCCCGTCCCGCAGGACGCGGTGCCGGGCGAGCGGCCCTCGCCGACGCAGCCCTTCCCCGCCGCGCCGCCGCCGTTGGTGCGCCAGGACCCGGTGAAGCCGGAAGAGGCCTTCGGCGTCGCGTACTTCGACAAGCGCGGCTGCAGGAAGCGCATCGAGCAGTACCGCTCAGAGGGCATCTTCCAGCCGCCTTCCACCAGGGATTCCCTCATGCGCCCCGGCAATGCCGGCGGCTCCAACTGGGGCGGCATCGCGTTCGACCCGAAGCGCCAGATCGCCGTGGCCGACACCATGGACCTGCCGTTCGTGGTGGCGCTGGTGCCTCGGGACCAGCTGGAAGCGCAGTCGGACGATCCGCAGTACGAGCACTGGGAGTTCGCGCGCCAGCGCGGCACGCCGTACGGCATGCGCCGCACCGCCTTCAAGTCGGGCCTGGGCATCCCCTGCGTGCGACCCCCCTGGGGCACGCTCACCGGCGTGGACATGCAGCGCGGCACCATCAAGTGGAGGATCCCGCTGGGCGATACCCCGGGCATCCACATGAACCTCGGCGTCCCGGTCCTCGGCGGACCCATCGTCACCGCTTCCGGCTTGATCTTCATCGGCGCGACCCTGACGGATGATCGCTTCCGCGCTTTCGATACCGAGACCGGCAAGCTACTGTGGGAAGTGAAGCTGCCGGCCGGCGGCCAGGCCACGCCCATGACATATTCCGTGGATGGGCGCCAATATGTAGTCATCGCCGCGGGTGGATATAAGGGCGATTCGACCCGTGGCGACTATCTTGTCGCTTATGCTCTCCCTAGATGAGCATGCGTCACCTTCTCCTTTATCTCGTGCTGCTGCCAGCGACTGCCTTCGCCGATGATGTCATCGAGCTCGGGCAGGTGACCGTCACCGACACCCGCGCGCCGGTACCGCTCAGGACGCTCGCCGACAACACCACGCGCCTGGACGAGACCAGCCTCGCGCTCAAGAGCGAGACCCATCCGGCGCAGGTGTTCAGCCTGGTGCCTGGCGCCTGGGTCACGGCCGGCGGCGGCCAGGAGAGCCTCATGAGCCTGCGCTCGCCGCTATTCACGGGGCAGGGCGCCTGCGGCGCGTTCCTGCTGCTGGAGGACGGCATCCCGATCCAGCCCGCCGGTTTCTGCAACGTGAACGCGCTGTTCGAGCTTGATCTCGAGCAGGCGGCCGCGGTGGAGGTGATCCGCGGCCCGGGGTCGGTGCTCTACGGCAGCGACGCCCTGCACGGCATCGTGAACGTGCTCACCCGCGCGCCGGACAGCGAGCCTCAAGACAGCGCGGGCCTCGAGCTCGGCAGCCACGGCTACGCGCGCGCCGAGAGCAGCGTCGGCGCCTGGGACGGCGCGCGCGGCTGGCGGCTCAGCGCGAACGCGGCCCACGACGGAGGCTTCCGCGCCGACGCCGGCTTCGACCAGCAGAAGCTGGACATGCGCTACGACCATGCCGAAGGGGACTTGAGCGCCGAGACGCTGTTCGCATTCACCAACCTCAACCAGGACACGGCGGGCTACATCTACGGACCGGATGCCTACAAGGACGATGCGCTGCGCGAGTCCAATCCCACGCCCGGCGCCTACCGCGATGCCCGCAGCCTGCTGCTGGCCCAGCGCTGGCAGCGGGACCTGGGCGGCGGCACCGAGCTCGACTTCACCCCCTATGCACGGCGCAACACCCAGGCCTTCGTGCAGCACTTCATCCCCGGCACGCCGGTGGAGGACAACGCCCAGAACAGCCTGGGCTGGCAGCTGATGCTGCGCACCCGGCCGTCGGATTCAGTGGAAGCGCTCTACGGCCTGGACGGCGAGTACGTGCACGGCAGCCTGCAGGAGTTCCAGCCCACGGCCCTCACCACCGGCACGCCGGAGCAGAATGCGAGCCGGCCCCAGGGCCTGCACTACGACTACGCGGTGGACAGCCGCACCCTCGCGGCCTATGCCGACCTGCGCTACACCCTGGCGCCGCGCTGGATACTGGATGGCGGCCTGAGGGCCGAGGGCGTGCGCTACAGCTACGTGAACTTCCTGCCGGCCGGCGACACCCAGGCGGATGGCACGCCCTGCGCGCTGGGGCCCTGCCTCTTCAACCGCCCGGCGGACCGCAGCGACGAGTTCGTGAACCTGCTGCCGAAAGCGGGGATCACCTGGCTCGCCTCGGACTCCCAGAGCGCCTACTTCAAGCTCGGCCGCGGCGCGCGGGCGCCCCAGGCGGCGGAACTCTACTCGCTGCAGTCCCAGCAGGATGTGGCAGACCTCAACTCCGAGACCCTGGACGACTATGAGCTGGGCTGGCGCGGCAAGGCCGGCGACTTCGGCTGGGACGCGGACACCTACTACATGCTGAAGCGGCACTTCATCTTCCGCGACGCGAACGGCTTCAACGTCAGCGACGGCCGCACCCGGCACCGCGGGGTGGAGTTCGCGCTCTCCTACGCACTCGCGCAGCGGTGGACGCTGCTCCTGGACGGCAGCTACGCGGTGCACAGCTATGCCTTCACCGCGGCGCTGGCCCAAGGCAACAGCGTGCAGGATGGTGACGACATGAAGTACGCGCCACGGAGCCTGGGCTCGCTGCGCCTGCGCTGGCAGCCGCAGGAGGCCACCACCCTGGAGGCGGAGTACCAGCACGTGGGCGGCTATTGGCTGGATGAGTCCGACAGCCACCGCTATGGCGGCCATGACCTCCTGAACCTGTACGCCCGCCATGCCTTAAGCGGCGGCTGGACGCTGGCGTTGCGCATCCTCAATGCCGCCGACACCGCCTACGCGGAACGCGCCGACTTCTCCTTCGGCAATTACCGCTACTTCCCGGGTGATGGGCGGCAGCTCTTCGCGGGGATCGAGAAGGCCTGGTAAAAATCATCTTAAAGCTGCTGCGCTCGGCAGGGCGTTGTTGCGCTCGACTCGCAATCGGTCACGTACACCAAGAGTACGCTCCCTCTGCTCGCCTAGCCCTGCCTTCGCTCGCGACGCTTTAAGATGATTTTCTAGAGAGATGAAATGAAACGGGGCCTCGCGGCCCCGTCTTGCATCTCAAGATTACCGTCAGCTTAGTGCTTGCCGCCGGCAGCCCGTTCCTTGGCGATCAGGAACTCCACGCATTTCATGATGTCGGCGGAACCCATGCCGTAGCCGGCACCGGTCTTCCACTTGCCGTTCACGATCACGGTCGGCACGCCCTGCACGTCGTAACGGTTGCCGAGCTGCTGGGACTGGGCGATGCGCGACTGCACGCCGAAGGAATCCCAGGCGCCGTCGAAGTCCGCGGGCTTCACGCCGTATTTGCCGAAGAAGGCCTTGATGGCGTCCTTGTCGTCGCGCAACTCGCCCTGGTTGTCCAGATGGATGGCGTTGAAGAACGGCTCACGGATCTTCTCGCCCACGCCGAGCACGTCGGCGGTGAAGGCGGCCTGGGCGTCCACGTAGAACTCGGAGCCCTTCATGGCGGCGGGCACGCGCTTGAACACCACATCCTTGGGCTTGCGCTTCTCCCACAGCTCCACGAAGGGCTCGAGGGCGAAGCAGTGCGGGCAGCCGTACCAGTAGAACTCGATGACCTCCACCTGGCCGGGCTTCACGTCGGTGGACTGGGGCGGGTTCACGGCCACGTAGTTCACGCCTTCCGTGAACGAGGTCATGTCGGCGGAAGCCGCCGCGGAGGCGAGCATCAGGATGGGGAGCAGCAGCCACTTCTTCATCTGTCAGGTCCTCGGGTTATTTCGCAGCAGCGGGCATGGCCGCCTGCTCTTGGGTCACGAGCTGGTTCACCACCAGCATGATCTGGGAATAGGGTACGCCGAAGTCGCCGCCGGTGAGCCACTTGCCGTTCACCACCAGGGTCGGCACGCCGAACTGGAACAGGCCGTAGCGGTCCGCCAGCACGTTGGCCTGGGCGATCTTGGCATCCAGCGCCGGCGAGCTCCAGGTGGCCTCGAACTTCTTCGGGTCCACGCCGAACTGCTTGACGAAGAAGCGCTCGAAATCCGCCTCCGTCTGCATCACGTCCTTGGCCTGGTGGATCTCGTCGAAGGTGGCCTTGTGGGACTTGGCGAGGATGCCGAGCGCCTCGGCGGTGTAGTAGGCGCGGGCGGCCGGTTCCCAGTCCGGCTGCAGGACCGCCGGCACGCGCTTCAGCACCACGTCCGCGGGCTTGCTGCGCTCCCAGGACTCGAGGTACGGCTCCAGCGCATTGCAGTGCGGGCAGCCGTACCAGAAGAAGTCCAGCACCTCGATCTGGCCGGGGTTCACGGAGGTGGGCTGCGCTGGCAGCACCGTCTGGTAGTTCACACCCTGCTTATAAGTGTCGGCTTGGGCGGAGCCCGCGACCAGCAGCAACAGGGATGCCAGGAATGCGATGGATCTCATGCCGACCTCGGTGCCTCAGGAGTACATAACGCGGAGCGCCCGGCCTGGTGGACCGTCAGTGCTGCGGCGTGGCGCCGTGCAGGCCCTCGATGTAGCTGGCCACCGCCTGCATCTCGGCGGGGGTGAGCCGCGCGGCGATGGTCTCCATCATCTTGTTTGGGTCGGTGGTGCGGCTGCCGGCAGCGTAGGCTTGCAGCTGGGCCACCACATAGGCGCCGTGCTGGCCGCCCAGGGCGGGGACCTTCATGAGCGCGTTACCGGAACCATCCGGGCTGTGGCAGGCGGAACAGGCCGGCACGTTCTCGGCCTTGTTGCCGTTGCGGTAGAGGGACTCACCCTGCTTCACCTGGCCGGCCTCGGCCTCGCCCACGTTGCGGGTCTGGCTGGAGAAGTAGGCGGCCAGGTCCTGCATGTCCTGGTCGCTGAGCTTCTGGGCCTGGGGCGACATGATGGGGTTCTGGCGCTTGCCGGACTTGAAGTCCCCGAGCTGCGCCTGGATGTAGCTCGCGTTCTGGCCGGCGAGCTTGGGGAACTGCGGGCTCGCGCTGTTGCCGTCCATGCCATGGCAGGCGCCGCAGACCGTGGCCTTGCCCTTGCCGGCGGCGGCATCGCCGTCTGCCTGGACTTCGAGGGCCACGCCGGTGGCGGCCAGGAGCAGGGCGATCGTCAGCAGCTTCTTCATGGGCGCGGTTCCTTGGGCTGTTCGGGATGCGATTTTCGGGCGGGGAAACCGCCCGTTCAGGAGCCCTGGATTTTACACTAGGGCCCCCACCCGCCAAGGGCTGCCATGCGCCTGGACTTCCGCCACATGCGTTTCCTGCTGAGCGCCGCCGCCCTGGCAGGCCTGCCCGCCGACACGGGCCGCGAGGTCGCCTTCGCGGGGCGCTCCAACGCCGGCAAGTCCAGTGCCTTGAACGCCATCAGCGGCGTGTCGGGCCTGGCCCGGGTCAGCAAGACTCCCGGGCGCACCCGGCTCATCAACCTGTTCGGCCTCGAGGGCGGCATGCGCTTCGTGGACCTGCCGGGTTACGGCTACGCCAAGGTGCCGGAGGCGGAGCGCCTCAAGTGGGGCGCCATGGTCGAGGACTACCTCAACGCACGCCAGAGCCTGGCCGGCCTGATCCTGGTGATGGACATCCGCCATCCCCTCACGGAGTTCGACCGGCAGATGCTGGGCTTCGCCGGGGACCTCAGCCTCCCGGTGCATGTGCTTCTCTCGAAGGCGGACAAGCTCGGCCGCGGTGCCGCCGCCAAGACCCTCGCCGACACCCGCAAGGGCCTGCGCGGTTGGGGTACGGCCCAGCTCTTCTCGGCCCACTCGGGCGAAGGGGTCGAGGAGGCGCAGAAGCTCCTGGCGGCGTGGCTCACGGGAGAGACGGAGAAAAAATAACCCCGGCGCCAAAAGGGGGAAAAGCGCCGGGGTTATCAGGAGCTACATCCGGCTTGGGGAGACCGGCTGTAGGGCCCGCCCATGGGAGACGGGGCGGGTTGAACGCCGTTGCGACGCTCAAGCTATAAGACCCGCGAGCGGGGATTTTCGTTCCATCCACGCAACAAAAATTTTGTATCCCCCTGTAACTGCTGGGCTCCAGTGACATAAATCAGTTAATTATCCAATTGATTAATTTAATGTCACAGGATATCCACAGGCGAAATTGAGGGGAAATTAACCAGATTGGTCGAGGGATTTCCGAGGCGAGAAGCGCGCGGAAAGAGGGTCAGTGGGCTTCCTGCCAGTTGGAGCCGACACCCACATCGACCGTGAGCGGCACCTTCAGCTTGGCGGCACCGGACATGAGCACCGGGATCTCCTTCTCGATCACCGTCAGCGCGCCCTGCTCCACCTCGAACACCAGCTCGTCGTGCACCTGCATGACCATGCGCGCCTTCACGCCGCTCTGCTTGAGCCATGCGTGCACGGAGATCATGGCGCGCTTGATCACGTCCGCCGCGGTGCCCTGCATGGGCGCATTCACTGCGGCGCGTTCGGCATACTGGCGCACCTGCTGGTTCTTGGACTTGATGTCCGGCAGGTACAGGCGCCGGCCGAACACCGTCTCCACGTAGCCCTGCTCGCGGGCGAGCAGGCGGGTCTGGTCCATGAACTGCTTCACGCCGGGATAGCGCTTGAAGTAGAGGTCCACATACTCCTGCGCCTCGCCGCGGCCGATGCCGAGCTGCTTGGCGAGGCCGAACGCGGACATACCGTAGATGAGGCCGAAGTTGATGGCCTTGGCGGCGCGGCGCCGCTCGTCGCTCACCTCCTTGGGCTTGAAGCCGAACACCTCGGCGGCGGTGGCGCGATGGATGTCCATGCCCTGCTCGAAGGCCTTGAGCAGGCCGGCGTCGCCCGAGAGGTGCGCCATGATGCGCAGCTCGATCTGCGAGTAATCCGCCGCCACCAGCACGTGGCCCTTGGGCGCGACGAAGGCCTGGCGGATGCGCCGGCCCTCCTCGGTGCGCACGGGGATGTTCTGCAGGTTCGGGTCGGTGGAAGACAGGCGCCCCGTGGCCGCCACCGCCTGGTGGTAGGAGGTGTGCACGCGGCCGGTCTTGGCGTCCACCTGCTCCGGCAGCTTGTCGGTGTAGGTGGACTTGAGCTTGTTCAGGGAGCGGTACTCCAGGATCACCTTCGGCAGCTCGTGCTCCTCGGCGAGCTCCTCCAGCACGTCCTCCGCCGTGGAGGGCTGGCCGCTGGCGGTCTTGCGCACCACCGGGATCTCCATCTTCTCGAACAGGATCGCCTGCAGCTGCTTGGGCGAGTCCAGGTTGAAGGGACCGCCGGCGAGTTTCTGGGCCTTCTCCTGCAGCCCGGCCAGCTTCTGGGTGATCTCCGCGCTCTGGGCCTTGAGCATGGCGGTGTCGATGAGCACGCCGCAGTGCTCCATCTCCAGGAGCACCGGCACCAGGGGCATCTCGATCTCGTCGAACACCTTGCGCAGCGCCGGCACCGAGCGCAGCTTCGGCCAGATCGCCTGGTGCAGGCGCAGCGTCACGTCCGCATCCTCGGCCGAGTACTTTGCGGCGTCCTCGATGCGCACCTGGTCGAAGCCGATCTGCTTGGCGCCCTTGCCGGCCACGTCCTCGTAGTGGATGGTCTTGTAGTCCAGGTACTTCTCGGCGAGGGAGTCCATGTCGTGGCGGCTCGCCACGCTGTCCAGCACGTAGGACTCCAGCATGGAGTCGTAGCGCATGCCCTGCATGTGGATGCCGTAGTTCGCCAACACGTGGGCGTCGTACTTGATGTGGTGGCCGAGCTTCTGCTTCTTCGGGTCTTCCAGCAGCGGCTTCAGGCGTTTCAGCACCTTGTCCCGGTCGAGCTGGACGGGAGCGTCGGCGTAGCGGTGCGCCAAGGGAACGTAGGCGCCCTCGCAGGCCTTCACCGCGAAGGACACGCCCACGATCTCGGCCTGCATGTACTCGAGGCTGGTGGTCTCGGTGTCGAAGGCGAAGAGCTCGGCGGCCTCGAGCTTCTTCATCCACTCGTCGAAGCTGGCTTCGTCCAGCACCGCCGTGTGCACGCCGGGCGGCGGCGCCGGGCGGGTGGGCGGCGCCGGCGGGGGCGCCACGTCCTTCTCGCGGTGCGGTTCCTCGCCGCCCTCGTCCAGCGCCCGCAGCCAGCTCTTGAACCCGAAGCGGGTATAGAGCTCGCGCAGCCGCGCCTGGTCCGGGGCGCGCATGGCGAGCTCCTTCGGTCCCAGCGGCAACTCCACGTCGCAGCGGATGGTGGCGAGCTGGCGCGAGAGCAGCGCCGCGTCCCTGTGCTGCTCGAGCTTGGGCGCGAGGGTCTTGGCGCCGCGCACCGGCACCTGCGCCACCTCGCCCAAACGCTTGTACATCTCTTCGAGGCTGCCGAAATAGGTGAGTAGCGGCGCCGCGGTCTTGGGTCCGATGCCCGGCACGCCCGGGATATTGTCGGAGCTGTCGCCCACCAGCGCCAGGTAGTCCACGATCTGCTCGGGCCAGACGTCGAACTTCTCCTTCACGCCCTCGCGGTCGAGGCGCGTCTCGGTCATGGTGTTTATGAGCGTGATGCGCCCCTCGTCGTCCACCAGCTGCGCCATGTCTTTGTCGCCGGTGGAGATCAGCACCGTGAGCCCCTGCTCCAGGCCGCGCTTGGCGAGCGTGCCGATCACGTCGTCCGCCTCCACGCCCTTCACCTTGAGCAGCGGGAAGCCCAAGGCCTCCACCAGCTCGTTGAGGGGGTCCACCTGCGCGCGCAGGTCGTCCGGCATGGGCGGGCGGTTCGCCTTGTACTGCTCGAACAGGTCGTCGCGGAAGGTCTTGCCGCTGGCGTCGAACACCACCGCGGTGTGCTCCGGCGTGTGCTCCTGCATCATCCGCTTCAGCATGTTCGCCACGCCATAGATCGCGCCGGTGGGTTCGCCCGAAGGCGAGGTGAACGGCGGCAGGGCGTAGAACGCGCGGTAGAGGTAGGAGGAGCCGTCCACCAGCACCAGCGGCGGTTTCTCGCGCTTGTTCATGGCTGGGCCGGACCCTGGGTGGCGGCGGCAGGCGCAGGCAGCGGCGCAAGCACCGCGCCCGGCAGCGTCACCGGCGGCTGTAGCACGCAAGGGGCGGGCGTGAGTTGCGGCACGCCGTCCGCGTCGGCGGTCTCCATGGGTGCCGCGGAGACCGCGGGCGCACGGGTGCTGCCCGGCGGCGGCAGGAGCAAGAGGTTCAGCGGCATGCCGGTGGCGGTCTGGCGGCGCTCGTCCTCATATATGCAGTCCGCCAGCAGGAGGTCGCGGGGGCGCAGCACCGGCGGCGGCAGGGTGCTGGGGAAGGCCACCGTCGGCATCCTGAGGAACAGCGGGCCGATCTGGCCGCAGCCGGCCAGCGACAGCAGCGGCAGCAGCGCCAGCAGGCGGGACGGGGATACGGAGCGGGGCGGCATCCGGCCAGTATAAACGGTGCGGCCGGGGCGGCGGTGCTAGAGTGTCGCGCAGCGATGGGGAGGTGAGACATGCATCTCGCGTTGTGGGGCTTCGGCCTTGTGACCTTGCTGGTGGGTCTGCTCGGCCTGCTGCTGTTCTTCGGCGGCTGCAAGCACCTCCTGCACGGGCGCTTCGGCGCCGGCAGCGGGCGGCTCTTGTTCGGCCTCGTGTTCCTGTTCTTCTTCGCGTTCGTCTCCTCCGCGGCGCTCGGGCTGCGCGCATACCTGCGCCTTACCTACGAACAGCCGGTGGCGACCTTGAGCTTCGCCGCGCTCGGCAACCAGTCCTACCGCGCCACCCTCACGGATGCCTCCGGCCGCATCACCACCGCCGAGCTGCGCGGCGACGACTGGCAGCTGGACGCGCGGGTGCTGAAGTGGAAAGGCGCCGCCACGGTGCTGGGCCTGGATCCCCTGTACCGGCTGGAACGGCTGGAAGGCCGCTATCGCAACGCCGGTCAGGAGAGCCATGACTACCACAGCGTCCTGGAGCTCTCGGCGGACACGGGCCTGGACCTCTGGCGCCTGGCCAAGGGCCATGGACGCTGGCTGCCCTGGGTGGATGCCACCTATGGCAGTGCCACTTACCTGCCCATGGCCGATGGAGCCCGGTACAGCGTCTCCCTGAGCCCCACGGGCCTCCTTGCCAGGCCCAGCAACCCCGCGGCAGAAGAGGCCCTCAAGCACTGGTAGCCCCTTGCAAAGCTTCCACATTATGTTATATAATTTATAAGACATAATCCGGTTGCGGGACCGGTCAAGAGTGGAGGTCGAGATGGGGCTCATCAGGGGTTCTGAGACGCCGGACATGCTGCCTAGCCATGTGCACGACATCGGCACGTCCACCTGCCTGTTCTGTCCATTCGGTGCCGGCGTGGAGGCCGGTGACCGGCTCTATGTCTACGACGAGCGGACCGCCTACGGCCGCCAGCAGCGGGAGCGGTTGGTCGAGGTGACGGCGGTGAAGCAGTTCCGCTCCACCGGCCGCGTCATCACGCTGGACCTCAACATGATCTCGGCGGAAGAGGCGGCGCGTATCGCCGAGGACAGTGAGACCAGCGTGGAAGCCATGCTCGAGCACCGGCCCGGCAACCCCACCTACGATGCCAAGCATCCGCCGGTGGTGGTGTACTTCGAGCCTTGCGACGAGGACGACACCACGGGCTCCCGAACCCGGCCGGGTGCCGCCGTGAGCCTGGACGGCCGGCCCCAGAACCAGCACGAGTCCCGCCTGAGCCGGTTCTTTTCGCGCCTCGGCCGCCGCTAGATTCGGCAGCGCTTCTCAGCGCATCGAAGCCTTGTCCAATACCGCCATCGTGATGCGCGAGACGCACACCAGGCGGTCCTTGCCGTCCGTGATCCTGATCTCCCACACCTGGGTGGTGCCGCCCAGGTGCAGCGGTCGCGCGGTGCCCTTCACCTCGCCCTCGCGCATGGCACGCACGTGGTTCGCGTTGATCTCGAGACCTACGCAGAGCTGCCTGTCACGGTCAACCACCAGGTTCGCGCCGGTGCTGCCGAGCGTCTCCGCCAGCGCCACTGAGGCGCCGCCGTGCAGGATGCCGGCGGGCTGCTTGGTACGGCTGTCCACCGGCATCACGGCCGAGAGATAGTCCTCGCCCACTTCCGTGTAATGGATACCGAGGTGGCTCACCAGCGTCTCCCGCTGGTAAGCGTTGAGATCCTCGACGGTGAAGGGTTTGAACCAGATGGCCATGCCCTGAGCCTAACTCAGTCTCGGGGGAGAAATACTGACTCAGGGTCAGTAAGAAAAGATTCCTGTCCGGCCTTGCCAAGTCTGTAGTACTGTTGTATATCTGCATAACACCTAGGAGAGGAGGTGGCCGGCCAGGATGGACGGCCGCCGTCCCGAGCGACTCCACCAAAACCACACACAGAGGAACGTCCCATGAGATCCAAACTTCTGACGCTGGCCGTGAGCCTGGCGCTCGCCGGCCTCAGCCAGGCTGCCCTGGCGGAAAGCCAGCCCCCGGCCTGGGTGGCCGAGAGCAACCAGGACACCCAGATCCTGCTCAAGACCTTCGCCGACTTCGCGCCGGAATCCGCCGGCCAGGTCGGGGTGGACGGCCTCGACGACCAGGCCACCAACCTCACCCCCGACTTCATCGCCCGCCTGAACGCCGCCCTGGACGCCGACGTGGCGCAGTTCAACGCGCTCATGGCGAAGACCACGGACCCGCACGTGAAGCAGGACCTGCAGATCCTCATCACCGCCGCGAACAACGCCAAGCACGACAACGAGCTGGGCCACAAATACCTGCTCAACTTCACCGACGTGCCGCAGCTGGTGTTCGGCGGCACCCGCGCCCTGGTGGACCCGCAGATCCCGCTGGAACGCCAGCAGAAGGTGGTGAAGCGGCTCGAGGCCTACGCCGGCATGCTGCCGGGCCGGCCCTCGATCTTCGACCAGGCCAAGGCGCTGTTCGAGGCCGACCTCAAGCGCCCCGGGCTCGTCGGACCCTACAAGGGCGAGATCGAGCAGGACCTGCAGGACCAGCCGCACTACGTCAGCGGCCTGAAGCAACTGCTGAGCCAGAGCAAGGTCACCGGCTGGGAGCCGGCCTTCGCCAAGCTCGAGGCCCAGATGAACGACTACATCGCCTGGGAGAAGGCGGTGGTGCTGCCGCACGCGCGCACCGAGAGCCGCTACCCGGCGGAAGAGTTGTATGCCAACAACCTGCACGACCTGGGCGTTGACGAGGATCCGCGCGCCCTGATCCAGGAAGCCGAGTTCTCCTTCAGCGAGATCCAGCACCAGCTGGAGTTCGTCGCCGCGCAGGTGGCCAAGGAGCACGGCTACAAGAGCAGCGACTACCGCGACGTGATCCGCGAGCTGAAGAAGACCCAGCTCAACGGCAAGGACATCCTGCCGTTCTACAAGAAGCGCCTGGCGGCCATCGAGGCCATCATCAGCAAGGAGCACATCGTGACGCTGCCTAGCCGCGCCATGGTGATCCGCATGGGTTCCGACGCCGAGTCCGCCCAGCAGCCGGCGCCGCACATGAACACCCCGCGCCTCATCGGCAACACCGGCGAGTACGGCGAGTTCATCCTGCCCGACAACGCCGGCCAGAAGGGCGGCATGGATGACGACACCTTCGACGCGGCGGCCTGGACCTTGACCGCCCACGAGGGCCGTCCCGGCCACGAGCTGCAGTTCGCCAGCATGATCGAGGGCGGCACCTCCATCGCCCGCGGCGTGTTCGCGTTCAACAGCGCCAACGTGGAAGGCTGGGCCCTGTACTCGGAAGCCGAGATGCAGCCCTACGAGCCCATCGACGGCCAGCTCATCGCGTTGCGCGACCGGCTGCTGCGCGCCGCCCGCGCGTTCCTGGACCCGATGGTGAACCTCGGCATGATCACGCCGGCGGACGCCAAGGCGTTCCTGGAGCGTGAGGTGGTGCTGTCGCCGGCCTTCGCCAAGGAGGAGGCGGACCGCTTCGCGTTCCGTGCCCCCGGCCAGGCGACGAGCTATTACTACGGCTACCACAACTTCATGACCATGCGCGGTGCGGCCCAGGTGGCGCTGGGATCGAAGTTCAACCGCCAGAAGTTCAACGACTTCATCTTGAGCCAGGGTCTCCTGCCCCCGAGCCTGATGCAACAAGCCGTGAACGAAGAGTTCATCCCGAGCCAGAAGTGACCTGACCCGAAGACCAGCCGGCCCCGTCGCGCGAGCGGCGGGGCCGGTTCTTTTTTGCGGCAGGCGTTCGGCGCTATCATCGTCCCGAACAAGACCGGGAGGACCCATGGCCACCAGGAAGAAGACCAGCAGGAAGAAGAAGGGCGGCACCGGCACCGGCAGGACCGGGGCAAGGAAGAGGCTCAAGCACAAGAAGAAGACAGCTTAGGTGGACCTCGAGGACCTGAGGAGGGATCACGACGAGTTCACCGGCAAGGCCAGCGACGTCGCGCGGCAGCTGGCCTTCGCCGGCATCGCGCTGGTCTGGATCTTCCGCAGCGGTGAGGGGCGGGAGGCCTCGCTGCCGGCCGCGCTGCTCTTCCCGACCGTGCTGCTGGTGTCCGCGCTGGCGGCGGACCTGCTGCAGTATTTCCTGGGTTCGGTGGTGCTGGGCTTCTACGTCGCCGCCCGGGAGCGGCAGCTGGGGCCTCTCAGCAAGAAGCAGTTCGAGAATCCCGCCTGGCTGCCGTGGACCGCGGACATCCTGTGGTTCGTGAAATGCGGCCTGGTCATCGCCGCCTACGTGGCGATCTTCGTCTACGTCGCGAAGTTGTTCTGAACCGGAAGCTCAGCTGCGCAGATACGAAGCGCCATTTATATCCAGGATGCAGCCGCTGGCGAACATCATGCCGTCGGCGGCGAGGTGCAGGATCGCCTCCGCCACTTCCTCCGGCGACGCCACACGGTTGAAGGGACTCTGCCTGCGGATGCCTTCTCCGACCGGCCCCTCCAGCAACTCCGCCACCATGTCGGTGCTGACGAAGCCCGGCGCCACCACCCCCACGAAGATGTTCCAGGGCGCGAAGGACTGGGCGAGCGACTGGGACAGCTGGTTCAGACCCGCCTTGCTGGCGCCATAGGCCGGCGCCTCCGGTTCGCCGCGGAAGGCGCCGCGGGAGGAGACGTTGACGATGCGTCCTCCCCCCTGCTTCCTCATCACCTCGGCCGCGAGGAAGCACAGGTTCGCCGGCGCCGTGAGGTTCGCGCCCAGGGTGTCGCGCCAGGTGGCCTGCCAATCGGCGTAGGAGAGGCCGGGGATGGGCTTGAGCTGGTAGATGCCGGCGTTGTTCACCAGCACGTCGAGGCAGCCATAGTGGACCGCGACCTCGCGCACCAGTTTCTCGCAGGCGACGGGGTCAGTGAGCTCCGCGGCGAAGGACCGGTGGCCCTGGCCCGGCAGCTTTGCGGCCACGCCGTCGCCCGCGCCGCCCGCCTTGCGCTGGTGCACCGCCACCCGCGCGCCCGCGGCGGCGAAGGCCTGCGCCGCGGCGAGGCCGATGCCGCGCGTGGCACCGGTCACCAGTACCGTCTTGCCCGTGAAGTCCATGCCGGTGCTCCCGTGAAGTCACGGGATGATAACAAAGGAGTTGTTACAATCCTCCGCATGAGCGAGCTGCTTCCCACCGTCGAGGTCCAGACCGGTCCCGCGCCCGTCGCCAGCGTCATCTGGCTGCATGGCCTGGGCGCGGATGGCCACGACTTCGAGCCCATCGTGCCCGAGCTCAGGCTGCCGCCGGAACTGCAGGTGCGCTTCGTGTTCCCCCACGCGCCGGTCAGGCCCGTGACGCTCAACAACGGCTACCCCATGCGCGCCTGGTTCGACATCGTGAAGATCGGCGCCAACCAGCCGCGGGACGTGGCCGGCATGCAGGCCTCGCGCGCCGCGGTGGAGGAGCTCATCGCCCGCGAGAACAGCCGTGGCATCCCCACCGCGCGCATCGTGCTGGCGGGCTTCTCCCAGGGCGGCGCGGTGGCGCTGTTCGCGGGCCTGCAGCATCCGGACAAGCTCGCTGGCATCATGGCGCTCTCCACCTGGCTGCCGGTGACGGAGGGCATCGGCCTGAAGCCCAGCGCCGCGAACCTCGCCACGCCGATCTTCTGGGGCCATGGCATCCAGGACCCGGTGGTGCCGCTCATCCTGGGCGAGCAGACCCGCAATGCGCTCACGCAGCTCGGCTGCGTCATCACCTGGCATTCCTATCCCATGCCTCACAGCGTCAGCATGGAAGAAGTGGCGCATATAGGCGCGTGGCTTCAATCGGTTCTCAGATAGCAGAACCAATGCGGCACAGGGATGTACCGCACGCGAGCCAAGCACGTCCGTGCTTGGCTCGGCGGAGCGAGTCTGCACATGCGCCGGACTCGCGAGATGAAAAATCCAGGGATGGATTTTTCGTCATCAATGCTCAAGGGTATAGATGATGTCGGCGCTGTTGGCGGCGCCGGTCTGCGCCTGGAGGATCCACTTGGTGCTCAGGGTGTAGATGACCCTGAAGAAATAGAACGGGTCGTTGATGCCCTGGCCATAGCTCACGTATAGCCGCGGCGAGAGATACTTGCCCAGCATCCAGGACGGCGTGTAGGTGCCGCCGTTCTGCACGCTCTGGATGCTGAAGTCCGAGGCGATGCTGCCGCCGCCCAGCGGGATGGTGACGTTGATGGCCTGGCTCTGGTTCGCGCTGGCGTTGGAGTTGCTGGACAGGCTGCTGGCCGTGACCACGCCGGGGGTGGAGAGCGCGGAGCCGGTGCCCTCCAGGCCCGGCGTGCCGAACAGGAGATAGTTGGTCATCTGCGCCTGCGGCAGCGGCGGGTCGGAGAACAGCGTCACCAGCGGATCGCGCAGGGTGCCGCGCACGATGACGCCCACCTTCTGCTCCACGCTGCCGAGCTGCACCAGCTCCGGGTGGGTGGCGGCGCGCACCGCGCGGATGTCGAGGGCGGGGTCGGAGATCGGCCCGCCGGTGAACATGAGCCGACCGTATTCGATGGCCAGGCTCTGCTTGATCGCCTTGTACTCGTACCGCCCATCCTCGATGCCGAGTTCGCCGTTGCCGGTGGTGGCGTGGCCCGGTTCGTCGCCCGCCGTCACCGCGCCCGTGACCCGGCCCGAGAGACCGAAACCGTTGACCCGAACGTCGGGGCCCATGATCACCCTCACCTGCGAGCGCAGGTGCCATTTCTCTTCCGGCAGCCCGCCTTCCTCGCCCACGATCACCTGGTCCGCTGACACCTGCGCGCTGCCGGTGAGGTCGCGGGGCCGGATGTCCGCGTGCGGCACGGTGACGCTGCCGTCCACCCGCAGGTTGCGGCCGTCGGCGGCGAAGCCGATGTCCGGCGACAGGTCCAGCTGGGCCTCGGGTATGTCCACGCTGCGGAAGTCCTGGCCGCGCAGCCGCCCCTGCACATGCCAGGTGCCGCTGTCGCGCCGCGCCGAGGCGGTGAGCGCGAGGTCGCCCCCACCGGAGCGGGCGCCGCCCTCGAGCTTGAGCAGGTCGCCGTTGCCGTCGAGCCTTAGCTTGAGGTCGGTCATGTGCAGGCCGATGCGCGCCACCGTCACCTCGCCGCCGCTGAACGTGGCGTTGCCGGCGAACTGCGGGTCGGCCGGCGTGCCGGCCAGTGCCACGTCCAGCGTGAGCCGGCCCTTGGCCTGGCTCACCTGCGGCAGCAGCGCCGGCACCAGCTCGAAGTCATGCATGTCGCCGCGGATGCGTCCGCTCAGGCGCTGCTCCGCGCCGGCGATGCGCACGTCGGCGTTGAGGTCGCCGCCGTCGCTGAGCCGCCAGGCCACGCGTCCGGTGGTGAGGCGGGGGTTCACGTGCAGGTGCGCCTCGCCGCCGGTGTAGTCGAGCAGCGTGATCTCCTTGCCGCCGGCGCTGTTGCTGACGCGGCCCGGCGAGAGCCGCGCGTCCAGGTCGAGGTGGTGGTTCTGGGCGCCGCCGCCCGCCGTGGCCGTCGCATCCAGCGTGCCGGCGTAGGCCAGGCCCGGCGGCAGCAGCGACTGCAGCGAGCCCAGGGGCAGCGCCGTGAGGGAGCCTTGCGCCTTCCAGCGCTGCCTGTCCGCTTCCAGGCTCGCGCAGGCCCGCGCCTTGTCCTGCATGAGGCAGGCGAGCGGCAGCTTCAGCACGTGGGGCGCGAGCGTCAGGGACCAGGGCGTGGCAGCGTGCCACGGCCCTGCGCCCGCCGGCGTCACGTCCACGTGGGCTAGCGTGCCCTGCCAGTTCTTGTCCGCGTAGGCGCCGTCGCCTGCGAGGTGCAATGCGCCGCGGTCCGAGTCCATGTCCACCCGCAGTGTGTGATGGGCCAGGCTGCCGTCGGCGCGGGCGTCGAGCTGGCTGAGCTGGATGCCCGGCATAGCGACGCCGACGCCGCGCAGCAGCGCGCCGCCGCCCGTATCGCCGCTGGCGCGGGTGCTGAAGTGCAGGCCCTCCGCCTGCCAGCGGTGCCAGGCGAAACGGGTGAGGTCGAGGTCCGCCTGCAGCAGCGTGTAGTGGCGGCCCGCGTCCAGCTTGCCCTGGCTGTGCAGCGCGCCGGAAGCATCGGGCCAGGCCTGCGCGAGGTCCGGCGCGTCCACCCGCCAGTTCAGGCGGGTGCCGGCGTTGTCGCCGTCCAGGTGCAGCGCGTCGTCGCCGAGGCGCGCATCGAGCTCGACTTGCTGCCAGTCACCGCCGGTGAACGCCGCGTTGCCGGCGGCGAGCAGCGGGCTGCCGCGCAGCGTGCCCTTGAGGGTCTGCAGCTTGAGCTGCGTGCGGGGCGGCGCGCCTGCCGGCAATTCACCCGCGCCGTCCAGCACTGCCGCGAGCGTGCCGGGCCACTGCCGGGACAGGCGTGAGGTATCCGCCCCGGCCACCTCGGCATGGGCTTGCCAGTGCCGGCTCGCCTGCTGGTAGCGGCCGGAAGCCGTGAGCCGTCCGCCGAGCCAGCGGCCCGTGAGCTTGTCGAGGGTGCCGCCGGCGAGGTCGCCGTGGGCGGCGAGCAGCCAGTGCCCCTGGGGCAGGAGCGGCTTCATCCATGCTTGCTTGAGCTTCGCATCGCCGCGCAGGCCGCTGGCGTCCGCCGTGAGCGTCCAGGCGTGCGTGCCGTTGCGGGCCAGGCGCAGCGCCGCCTGCACCTCGGCCTTCGGCGCGATGGCGCCGTTCAAGTCGGCGCGCCACGCGTCCCGGTCTCCCTCGAGTCTCAACTGGCCCTGAGGCGAGACGATCTCGGGCGCGTCCAGCGGCCAGCCAAGGTCACGCCAGCCGCCGCTGAGCGAAGTGCGCGCATCCGCGGTGAGGCCTAGGCTGCCCTTGAGGTCCACGCGGCCGCCGTTGGCGAAGTCCAGGATCAGCGTGCGCAGGCCCAGCGCCTCGCGCTTCAGCGTCGCGTCGAAGCGTGCGTTGGCGCCGTGCACGAACGGTGCGCCCCGCAGCGTGGCCTCGCCCTTGAGCGCGGTGGCGGCGAGGCCGCCGCGGAAGCCGAGGCGCGTGTCGAGCCCGTAGTCCGGCCAGCCGGCGCGCACCTTGCCGAGCTCGAGGCGCGCGAGCTTGAGCTCGCCGCCCCAGGTGGGCGCCGTGAACGCGTCCTTCAGCGTGCCGGTGAGGCTCGCCGCGTAGGGCGCCGCCAGGGTCTGGCTCAGGGTGAGCGCCCGGTCATCGCCCTTGATCTCGGTGTGGCCGTGCAGCGCCGCCCAGCCGGGCTGGGTGTAATCCCAGTCCAGCGACGCGTCCACGCCGTAGCCGTGGCGCGGGGCGAGCCGGGCGTCGCCCTGCACCGTGAGCTCCGGCCCGCGGGCTTCCAGCTCGTGCACCTGGATCGCGTCGTTGTCCACCCGCGCGCTGAACGCGAGGCTGTCGAGCCGGACCGGCGGCGCCGTGGGGGAGGGCGAGAACGTGATGTCGCTGGCCTCCACCCGGCCGAGCGACAGGCTCACGGGCAGCAGCGGCATCACCGGCGGCTGGAGCGGGAACGTCAGCGGCTTGCCGGGCCCGGCGGAGCGCACCTCCACGCGGACACCTTCCGCCCGCACCGTGCTCAGGGAGACGCGGCGTATGAACAGCGCCACCGGCCGCCACTGCAGCGTGAGCGTGTCGATGTGGGCGTGCAGCGAGCCCGAGGTCCAGTCCACGCCGTGCAGTACCATGACGCGGTCGAGCGCGCCCTCGCTGGATTGTACGTGCAGCGCGCCGTGGGTCCGGGACTCGGCCTGTGACAGCGCCCAGCGCAGCGCGCTGCCGCTGCGCAGCCAGAGGGTGAAGCCGATCAGCGCCACCAGCAGCAGCACCGCGAAGGCCAGCAGCAGGCGCATGAGCCGCTTCACAGGTCAGGCCCGATGCTGATGTGGATGTGGATGCGGTCCAGGTCCGGGCGCTTGATCGGGTGGGCCACGTCGAAGCGGATCATGCCGATGGGCGTACGCCAGCGCAGTCCGGCGCCCACGCCCTTCTGCAGCGACACGGTGAAGCTGTTGGTGGCGTCGCCGGCGTCCACGAACGCGGCCACGCCGAAGATCGGCCCGAACAGGTGGTCGATCTCGACGCTGCCCACCGTGAGGTCCTTGCCGCCCACGTTGTTGCCGTTCGCATCGCGCACGCCGAGGGAGTTGTAGTCGAAGCCGCGCACACTCTGGTCGCCGCCGGCGAAGAAGCGCTGCGAGATCGGCAGCTCGTTGAAGCTCTCCACCGCGGTGCCGGCGACCTCGCCGCGCAGCAGCAGGCTGTCCGCGTCGCTGAGCGGGATCAGCAGCTTGCCCATGAGGTGCAGCTGCGCGAAGCTCGTGTCCGAGAACAGCGAGTCGCTGGCGCCGCGCAGGTCCGCGGACAGGCGGTAGCCGCGGGTGGGCAGGATCAGGTCGTCGCTCTTGCTGCGCGACACGGTGACGCCGGGCAGCAGCAGCCGGCTGCGCGTCACCACGCCCTCCACCTCGCTGCGGTCGTGCTGCAGCTGCAGGTACTGGTTCAGCGACCAGGCGCCCGGCGAGCTGAAGCGGCTCACGCCCAGGATGTCGGTGTAGGCGATCGCGTTGCCCAGCACCTCGCGGCTGTTGCCGTAGCTGTACACAAGACGTTCGCTGGCCGGGTCGCTCAGCGGCACGGTGTAGTTGACGAGGAAGCTGCGCATCACCCGCGAGAACTGGGTCTGCACGCTCAGGGTGTGGCCCCGGCCGTTGAGGCGGCGGTTGGCCCAGCCCAGCGTCAGGCGCGGGCCGGTGTCGGTGCCGTAGCCCGCGCCCACGGTGTACTTGTTGCGCTTGCGCGGCGTCAGCGTCACCCGCACCGGGATGCGCCGGTCGGCGGCCTCGCCGCGCAGCGCCTCCACGTTCACCGAGTTGAAGTAGTCGGCGTCGTTGAGTGCGTACTGCAGCGACAGCAGCGCCTCGTTGTCGAAGGGGTCGCCGGGCTTGAACCTGACGTAGCGCTCCAGGAACGCCGGGTCCATGAAGTCCTGCACGAAGCTCACGGCGCCGAAGAAGTAGCGCGGGCCGGTGTTGAAGCGCAGCGTGATGTCGGCCCAGCGCTCCTGGGGGTTGACCGCCAGGCGAGTCTCGGTGAAGCGCGCGTCGATGTAGCCGCGCCGCGCCGCCAGCTCCTGCAGCGTGCGCTTGCTCTGCTCGTAGGCCTTCTGGTCGAGCGTGTCGCCCGCCTTGTAGGGCAGCGAGGCGAAGAACTGGTCGTACACGTCGTCGAGCTTGCCGGCGCCGGTCAGGATCACCTCCACGTGCCGCACCTTCACCGGCGGCGGCAGCGTCACGCTGTAGTGCGCCGCCCAGCCGTCGCCCACGGGGGTGAGCTTCGACTCCACGCGGGTGCCGTAGTAGCCGAAGGGCTGCAGCGACTGGCGGATCTCGTCCGGCGCCCGCGCGTCCAGCCGCTCGACCATGCTCTCGGTGAGGTTGGGCGCGTCCCGGTAGGACGCGATGCTGAGGTAGGCCATCACGTTCTTGAGCAGCACCCCGTCCACGCCGTCCACCGTCACGTCCACGTGCGGGGCCGCCGCCGCGGCGCGGGCCCAGGCCAGCAGGAAGAGCAGCAGCGCGCCGCGCCGCATCAGCCGGCGAGCTCCAGCGGCGCGAGCGCGTCCGCGGGTGTGAGGCCGAACACCTGCGCGTAGAACGCCAGTTCCGCCTCCAGCACGCGGCGCAGGGTGTCGGCGCGGCGGAAGCCATGGCCCTCCTCGGGGAAAGTGAGGCAGGCGGTGGGCACGCCGTTGCCCTTGAGCGCCAGCACCATGCGCGCGGTCTGGTCCGGCGGCACCACGGTGTCCTTGAGGCCCTGGAAGAACAGCACCGGCACGCGGATGCGTGCCGCCGCATGCAGCGGCGAGCGTTCGCGGTACACCTCGCGCGCCGCCGGCCAGGGGCCGAGCAGCATGTCGCCGTAGCGTGCCTCGAACTTGTGGGTGTCGGTCATGGCGGTCTCGAGTTCGCTGATGCCGTACTGGATGGAGGCGGCGCGGAACGCATCGCGGAACGCCACCGCCGCGAGCGCGGTGAAGCCGCCGGCGCTGGAGCCGCTCACGGCGGCGCGGCAGGGGTCGGCGAGGCCCTTACCGGCAAGGTACGCGAGCGCGCGCACGCAATCCTCGATGTCCTTCACACCCCACTCGCCGGCGAGGCTGCGCCGGTAGGCGCGGCCGTAGCCGGTGCTGCCCCGGTAGTTGAGGTCGAACAGCGCGAAGCCGCGGCTGGTCCAGAACTGCACGCGCGGCTCCAGCGCGGCCCCGTTCATGGAAGTGGGCCCGCCGTGGCAGCGCAGGATGAGGGGCGGCCGCTCGCCCTCGGGGACTGCACATGACCCATGGGCAGGCGGGTAGTACCAACCGTGGGCCGTCTCGCCCCCGGAAGTGGGGAAGCTCACCGCCTCGGCACGGCTTATGTAACCGTCCTGCAGGGCGAATCCCGGGCCGCTCACCTTCGCCAGCGCACCGGGCTCGCCCGCTACCACCGCCGGCGCCGCGTCCCAGGCGCCGCCCACCAGGGCGATACGTCCTTCCGCTGCGTCCAGATGCTCGATGTGGGTATAACGCGCCTCCAGGGGCTGGCGCTTACCGCCGGCTCCGATCCGCACCAGGCTCGAGGCGCCGCGCTCGACCCGCACCGCGGCGACCCCGCCTCCGGCGAGGAAGCCGTAGCTCGACATGCCGAAGTTCCACTGGGCGTAGCCGTAGTCCGCCGCGTCCGGGCAGAGCGCCTCGGCCTTGCCGCCGGCGTATCTATAGAGGTTCCACCAGCCGGTCCTGTCCGACACGAAGTGCAGCAGGCCCTCCGGCGACCAGCGGGGCTGGAAGATGGACTCCTCCGGGCCGCCGGCGATGCGGCGCGCGTCCCGCAGCGAACCATCGGCGGCGATCCTGGCGAGCCAGAGCTCGCAGCCGTCCCAGGGCATCTGCGGGTCGTCCCAGGCGAGCCAGGCGAGTTGCCCGCCATCCGGCGAGAGCGCCGGCGAGCTGAAGAAGTCGCGGCCCTGGGCGAGCGGCGTGAGGGCACCGTCTTCGAGCGACACCGCCACCAGCGCATCCTCCGGCCGCGCGCCGTCCGTGTCCTCGCACACGCAGAGGAGCCGCCCGCGTGGTGCATCCCATGACAGATCCGCGTAGCGGCGCGGGCCCGGCTCGGTGATGCGCCGCGGCGCGGCATCTTCCAGCTTATAGATGCATTGGTCCGCGTCGTTGCAGAAGAACACGCCACCGGCGGTGACGGAATAGGCGCCGCCGCCATACTCATGGGCGCGGCTGCGCACGCTGAAGGGGCGCGGCGTGAGGTCATGGTTCGCGCCGCCTGCGTGGTGCACCAGCACCACCCGCCCGCCTTCCTCGGGCCGGCCTTCCAGCCAGTAGGTGCCGTCGGCGGCCGCGCGGGGCTGCATCAGGCGCCGCTGCGCCCCGGCCGCCATCTCCACCGACAGGGGCGAGGGCCAGCTGCCGCAGGCCGCGGCGCGCTTCATGGCTCCGCCGCGAGCTGGAAGCGGCGGGTCTCGAGGCTCTCGCCGGCGGCGTCGAAGCGCCGCTCCGCGAACTGGATGCCGCCGTCCCGGTGCAGCAGCAGCAGCGTGGAGCAGCGGGTGCCGTAGTCGGGATCCACCATGAACGCCGCGGAGGCGAGCCGCTCCCGCTCCAGGCCGATGCCCGTATCCGGCAGCGCGTCGTCCGCCGCCGGCCTGCGGTCCGCCAGCAGGCGGAACAATGCCTCGCTGGTGACGGCGCCGGTCTCGAGCAAGAGCTTCATGCGCGTGGCCGCGGAACGCACCTTGGGCCAGGGCGTGTCCAGGAGGTGGTTGCTGAGGCCATGGATGCCGGGCTCCACCTCAGCGGGGACGCCGCCGCGGTTCGAGTAGTAGTGCAGCGACTCACGGTCGCCGCAGAGGAGGCCGAACGCGCCGTACTCGCCGGCGCGCTGCTCCACCTCATGCAGATAGCCGGCGGCGGAGAGGTCCCCGGTGAGGAAGCCCGTGGTGAGCTCACCACGGGAGCGCGGCGCCTTCGGCGGATGGAGGCCGTCGCGGTAGTTGGTGATCACGGCATAGCGTCCGCCGGCGGTCACTCCAAGCCACGTACCGCCCGCTTCCAGGTCGCGTCCGGCCAGGAGTTGCGGCGCCTCGGGCCAGAATGCCGCTGGCGCGGCGGCGCGCGCGTGACGCTCGTCCCGGTTGCCAGCGAGGATCAGGCTGTAGTCGGGATGCGCGCGCAGAGCGAATACGAGCAGGCACATATCACATTATATGGCTGTGAAAGCGCCCCAAAGCTACTGCGCTTGGCATAGCTTCGTTGCGGTCCGGCTCGCGCTCCTCACGTACCTTAAGAGTACGCTCCGGGCGCTCGCCTCCCGCGCCTCACTCTGCCTTCGCTCGCTACGCTTTGGGGCTCGTATATCTTTTCCGCGCGGCCAAGGGCAGGAGCGCGAGACCGGCGAAGATCAGCAGCATGCCAGCCAGTTCCTCTACAGGCGGCCGTTCGCCCAACTGCAGCCAGCCGCTCATGACCCCCACCACGGGTACGATCAGCGAGGAAAGGCCGCTGATGGTGGCCGGGAGCCGGCCCACGATGAACAGCCACAGGAGCCAGGCCAGGGCGGTGGCGAACACCACGTTGTAGAGCAGTACCACCGTGAACACCGGCGTCCAGTCGGTGGCACGCCCCGGCACCAGCCAGGCCAGCAGCGCCAATGGCAGCGAACCCAGCACCATCTGCCAGCCCGTGAGGGACAGGAGCTCCCAGCGGTCCTTGACAGGGATCCGCTTCACCACCAGCACCGACAGCGCCCAGGCGATGCCGCCGCCGATGGCGAGCGCGCTGCTGCCGAGGTCGGCGCCGTGGCGCCAGGGGGCGAAGATCAGGGTGAGGCCGAGGAAGGCCAGCAGCACCGCCAGCCACTGCAGGCCCTTCAGGCGCTCGCCCAGGAAGAACGGGGCGAACAGCAGCAGCCAGAACGGCATGGTGAACACCAGCACCGCGCTCTTG
The DNA here is from genome assembly GCA_036383255.1 of Gammaproteobacteria bacterium. Lineage (NCBI taxonomy): Bacteria > Pseudomonadati > Pseudomonadota > Gammaproteobacteria > Gammaproteobacteria bacterium. Next base: position 420,883 of record DASVOS010000004.1, read on the forward strand.
CCGGCGCCGCCGTGCACCAGCGCCCAGGTGGTGCAGCCGGTGAATATGCTGGTCTGCAGGAGGCCGAGCAAGAGCACGCGCCGGGGATGCGGCGGCATGAGGCGCTGGCGCGCGAGCGGCAGCACCGCGAGCAGCAACAGGCCGCCGCCCAGGCAGCGTTGCGCGCCGAAGGTGAAGGGCGCCACGTAGTCCAGCGCGACCTTCACCGCCACCCAGTTGTAGCCCCACACCAGGGCCAGGAAGCCGAACGCGGCGAGCGCGGCGCCGTCCAGCCTCGCCTCGGTGTGCAGCTCAGCGTTCAACGCTGCGCCGCCCGGTTCGGGTCCGCGTGCCTCAGCTCCGCGAAGGAGCGGCCCGCTTCCTCCTCGAACCAGGCCTTTATCAACCTGTAGGAGATGGACCGGCTCGGCGGCATCATCAGTCCCTGGTCCACCGACGCCGCGATCTCATCGCGCGAAAACCAGGCGGCGTGCTCCAGCTCGCCGTCGTTGCAGCGGATCGCGCTGCTCGCGGCCTCGGCGCGGAAGCCCAGCATGAGCGAACCCGGATACGGCCAGGGCTGTGAAGATTGGTAACGGATGCTGCTTACCTCGATGTTGGTCTCTTCGCGCACTTCCCGCGCCACCGCCGCCTCCAGCGTCTCGCCGTGTTCCACGAAGCCGGCGATGGTGGAGTAGCGGCCCTTGGGCCAGGAAGCCTGCCGCCCCAGCAGGCAGCGCGTGCCGTCCGTCACCAGCACGATGATGGCGGGATCGATGCGCGGGAAGAACGCGGCGCCGCAGGCGGGGCAGGCGCGCTCATGGCCGGCGCGGCGGCTCTCGGTGGGCGCGCCGCAGCGGCCGCAGTGCCGGTGCATGCGGTGCCAGTGCACCATGGCGCGGGCGTAGCCGAGCAGCGCCAGCTCGTCCGCGGGCAGGAGCGCGCTCACCCCGCGCAGGTCGTCGTGCCGCGCCTCAGGCAGCTCCGCGCCTTCCTCGAGGCCGAGCGCGAAGCAGGGACGGCCGTCGAGTTCGCCCAGCAGCACGCGGCAGAACGCCGCTTGCACGAGAGGCCGCGCGATGGAGGCATCCAGCAGCAGCGCGCGCGGCGCATCGCCCGCCCAAGTGTAGGAGCTTAGGTTCCCGCGCACCGGCACGTAGCGCGTCCCGGCGTCCGCCAGCGCCGCCGCGAGCCAGGCGGCGTCGCGGCGCCGCGCGTCCAGGCGCTCGGCGTCGAAATGGAACGGGATGATGTCGTGCATGGTCCGGGGCAGGGGCGAGGGGCGCCCATTATCGCACGCCGTGTTCAGGCTTCCTTCAGCGCATCGCCCAGCAGCGAGCGCATCAGCGCCGCGAGTTTCTCGGCCTCGGCCGCGTAGTAGCGCTTGGCCGGGAGCTTGCCCCACACCGGCTGGGGCCAAGCCGGGTCGTGGCGGTAGCGCACGATGTGGTGCACGTGCAGCTGCGGCACTTGGTTGCCGAGCGCGGCGAGGTTGAGCTTGTCCGGCGCGAAGCCGCGCATCAGTGCGCGCGCGAGCAGCGCCGACTCGTCCCAAAGCTGCGCGCGCTCCTCGTCGCCGAGCTCGTGCACCTCGCGCAGGCCTTCGCGCTGCGGCACCAGGATGAACCAGGGGTAGTTCGCGTCGTCCATCAGCAAGAGGCGGCAGAGGCCGAGCGAGCCCAGGTCCCGGCAGTCCTTGGCGAGTTGCGGATGGAGTTCGAACATCGGGCACCGATATGTTGAATGGCGTGGGACTTCGGACCCGGGGTCCCGGAGCGGCATGTTAAGCTGTTTTACATTATCCCTTGAATCGCCGGTCCCGGGGTACGCGACGCGTCATGAGCGCTTCCAGCAAGGCCCTGCGTTATGCTGCGCTCGCCGTCCTGCTCACCGGCGTGTATTTCCTGTGCAACTACCTGCCGCTCTACCTCAAGCTCACCCATAACGGGCTCGCCCCGCTGTGGCCCGCCACCGGCCTCAGCATCGCGCTCCTGTGGATCTGGGGCTACCGCTGGTGGCCGGTGATCGTGGTGGGCGAGGTGCTGAGCGCGCACCTGCTCGGCCGCAGCTGGGCCATGAGCGGTATGAGCGGGACGGCGCAGCTCGGCGAAGCTGTGCTCGCTGCCTGGCTGCTGGACGGCGTGGGCGTGCAGCCCACGTTCGCCCGCACCCGCGACGTGCTGCTGTTCGGCGTCGCCGGCTGCGTGCTGCCGGCGGTGCTCGGCGGCGCCATCGGCACCGCGGGCCTGTACCTCGATGGGCTGGTGACGGCGCCGGCGCTGGCGTCCTCGTGGGGCGGCTGGTGGCTGGGGGACGCCATGGGCGCGCTGATCTTCACGCCGCTCATCGCCCAGTGGCGGCGCTGGCCGTTCAAGGAGCCGGCGGCCGGGCTGGAGTGGCTGTTCTCGATGCTGGTGCTGTTCCTCTGCGCCGCCGCCATCGCGCGCATGCCCGTGTCGCTGGAGTCGAGCCTATTCTTCCTCCTGCTGCCGCTCATCGTGCTGATCTCGGCGCGCAGCGGCGGCGCCGGCGCCAGCAGCAGCGCCGCGCTGCTCGCGTTGTTCGTGCTCGCCTTCGACCTGCAGGGACTGCAGGACCCGTTCATGGCGGCGGTGCGCGTCGCGTTCGTCGGCGCCAGCGCCTTCACCGGCCACCTGGTGGCGACCGCGTTCGCGGAACGGCGCGCCGCGGACGCGGCCCTCTCCGCCGAGCAGGACCGCGCGCTGGTGATGCTGCAGGCGATCGGCGAGGGCGTCATCACCACCCACGCCAACGGCAAGGTCTACTTCATCAACGCGGTGGCGGAGAAGCTCACCGGCTGGCGCGCCGCGGACGCCGTCGGCCGCGCCATCGAGGACGTGTTCCCGCTCTCGCTCGCGAGCGGCGCCACCGAGGAACACACCGTGCGCCACGCGCTGGTGCAGGGCTCCGTGTCCGAGATCCTCACCCGCCGCCTGTTGCGCGACCGGGTCGGCGTGCTGCGTCCCGTGGAGGGTGCCATCACCCTGGCGCGCGGCCGCGACGGCCAGGTCATCGGCGGCGTGGTGGTGTTCCGCGACGTGTCCGAGGCCGAGCACCTGCGCGAGCGGCTGGTGCACGAGGCCACCCACGACGCGCTCACGGGCCTGCGCAACCGCGCCGCCTTCGACAAGGAGCTGCGCGAGCTCACCGGCGGCAAGGACCGCCGGCAGAAGCACGCGCTGCTGTATCTGGATCTCGACCAGTTCAAGCTCATCAATGACACCCGCGGCCACGAGGTGGGGGACCGGCTCCTGATCGAGCTCACCAAGCGCCTGCGCGCGCTGGTGCACCGTCCGGACGTGATCGCGCGCCTGGGCGGCGACGAGTTCGGCGTGCTGGTGCTGGACGCGCACGAGAAGACGGTGCAGCTCCTGGCGGAGGAGCTGAGGCGCACGGTGCTCGACTACCGCTTCAAGGAGCGCGACCTCGTGTTCAGCGTCGGCGTCAGCGTCGGCGTCACGTTCTTCTCGCCGGGCGAGCGCGCGCCGGACGTGCTGAGCCGGGCCGACATCGCCTGCTACATCGCCAAGGGCGCGGGGCGTAACGCCATCCACGTCTACCGCAGCGACGACCGCAGCATGATGCAGCACCACTCCGAGATGGCTCGCGTCTCGCAGCTCGAGACCGCCATGGACGAGGGCCGCTTCCGCCTGTTCGGCCAGCGCATCCTGAGGCTAGACGACGCCGCCCGCGACGGCCAGTTCTACGAGGTGCTGCTGCGCCTGTATGAGGATGGCCAGGTGGTGCCGCCGGCGGCGTTCCTGCCCACCGCCGCGCGCTTCGGCCTCGCCACCCGCATCGACCACTGGGTGGTGGACCAGAGCTTCCGTTTCCTGGCCGACAAGCGCGGCCGGGGCATCCGCCTCAGCATCAACCTCGACCCGCGCACGCTCGACAGTCCCGACTTCCCGCGCCACGTGCAGGAGCAGCGCGCGCGCCACGGTGTGCAGCCGGCGGACGTGTGCTTCGAGGTCACCGAGAACGTGGCGCTGGAGAACCTCACCCGCGCGGTCGAGACCATGCACCAGCTCAGCCGCGACGGCTTCCGCTTCGCGCTCGACGACTTCGGCAGCGGCGTGGCGAGCTTCGGCTACCTGCAGCAGCTGCCGGTGCAGTACGTGAAGATAGACGGCCGCTTCGTGCAGAAGTTCGGCGAGGACCCGGTCAACCCGCTGGTGGTGCGCACGCTCTCGGAGCTCGCCCGCATGCGCGGCATCCAGTGCATCGCCGAGTGCGTGGAGAACGCCGCTACCAAGCAGGAACTGAGCAAGCTGGGCGTGGATTTCGGGCAAGGATTTTTCCTGCACAAACCCGAACCGCTTCCTGCATAAGTTCGCAATCCCGCATATAAAGCGTCGCAATGAAGCCCCGCCGAGCGCAGCAGCTTTTATGCGGGATTGTGGCAGACCGCCTCGATGTTGTTCCCATCCGGGTCCGTCACGAACGCCGCGTAGTAGGTCGGCGAGTAGTTCTCCCTGAGGCCCGGCTTGCCGTTGTCTTTGCCGCCGGCACCCATCGCAGCCTTGTAGAAGGCATCCACTGCCTTGCGGTCCTTGGTGCGGAACGCGAGATGCGCGATGGGCTTGGGCGCGGGACCCTGGCCGGCCCAGATGGTGGAACCGCCGTCTTGTCCGATGCCGAAGCCGCCTTCGTACTCTGACACCAGCTTGTAGCCCAAGGGGGCGAGGGCCTTGGCATAGAAGGCCTTGGCCTTGTCAGCATCCGTGACGCTGAGGGAGATGTGGTCCAGCATGGTCGTCTCCTGAAGTGAGTGGGGTGGATGCCATTAGGCCTCTGCATCGCGCACGCCGCTATCAATAACCTGCATGTTTTCAGGTGCTTGGAGGCTGCAGGAATCTGACAGTCCGACCTCCCAGGCGGGGGTCTAAAATGGCCGCATGTCGCGCGAATACACCCAGCTCTATTCCAGCCCGCTGGTCACGGTGGGCGACGTGCTGTGCTCGGAAGGCTGCGGCGATGGTCGCCACGAGGAGAGCTGCCCGGTGGCGAGCCTCGCCTTCGTGCGCAGCGGCACCTTCGTGCGGCGCGACCGCATGGGCAGGCACGTGGCGGACGCCACCCGCGTGGTGTTCTTCGACCCTGCCGAGCCTTACATGGTGGACCATCCGCTGCCGGGTGGCGACCGCTGCACCACCGTTTCCTTCGACCCCAAGACCCTGCGCGAGGCGCTCAAGCCCCGGCGCGGCGAGCCGGAGCGGGCCTTCGACCGGACCACGCTCGCCGGCAGCAGCGAGATCCACCTGCTGCACCGCGAGCTCCTGCTCGCCACCAAGCTCGGCGACGGGATCATGGTGGAGGAGACAGCGCTCGCGTTGCTGCAGCTCTGCGTGCAGGGCGAGGAGAGCGCACCGCGCTTGCGGGGCGCCGCGGCGAACCGCGCCGCCGAGCTCGCGGGCCAGGCCCAGGTGCTCATCGCCGAGTCATTCACGGGGAAGGTGACGCTCGAATCCCTGGCGGAGCAGCTCGACGTATCGCCGTTCCGCCTGTGCCGCGCGTTCCGCCAGGCCACCGGCGGCAGCCTGCACCAGCACCTCACCCGCCTGCGCCTCGTCACCGCCCTGGAGAAGCTGTCGCAGTACCGGGAGCGGATCACGGATCTCGCGCTGGACCTCGGGTTCAGCAGCCACAGCCACTTCACCCATGCCTTCCGCGGCTACTTCGGCCGCGCGCCCTCCGCGTACCTGGAACGGACCTGAGGGCTCAGCCCCCGGCCGGCCCGTCGTGGCTCATGATGCGGTTGCGTCCGGCCTTCTTGGCGGCATAGAGCGCCGCGTCCGCCGCCGCCACCAGTTCTGAAGCAGGCACGCCGCGGCTCGCCACCAGCGAGGCGGTGCCGATGCTGAGCGTCACGTACTCCGACACCTGCGAGCTGCCGTGGGCGAGGCGCAGCGCCTCCACCCGCGTGCGCAGAGACTCGGCGTAGCCGCGCGCCTGCTCCGGGTCCAGGTCCGGCAGCACCAGCGCGAACTCCTCGCCCCCGTAGCGCGCCACGAAGTCGGCGGGCCGCATCAGCCCATCCGCCAGCGCCTGGGCCACCAGCTTCAGGCACTCGTCGCCGCGCAGGTGGCCGTGGCTGTCGTTGAGCGCCTTGAAGTGGTCGAGGTCGGCCAGCATCAGCGTCAGCGGCCGGCCGGTGCGGGTGGCCCAGCGCCACTCGTGCGCCAGCACCTCGTCCAGGCGGCGCCGGTTCGGCACGCCGGTGAGCGCGTCGTAGGAGGAGATGCGGTGCAGCTCCAGGTTGGCGCGCTTGAGCTTGTCGTTCGCGTCGGCGAGCTCGCGGTTCACCAGCGCCACGTGGATCGCCCCCGCCACCTGGTCCGCCACCGCGCGGCACAGGCTCTGCACCTGCGGCGTGAAGCTGTCGCGGGCGGTGCTCTCCAGGTTCAGCACGCCCAGGGTGCGCTCGTGGTAGCGGATCGGCACCACGTACTCTGAACGCACGTCCGGATGGCCCACCACGTAGTCCGGATCGCCGGCGTCGGCATACACCAGCTGCGGCTCGCCGGTGCGCGCGCAGCGGCCGCACACGCCGACGCTGGTGCGCCACTCGTCGCCGCCGGGGATGCGCAGCTGCATCTCGCCGGACATGGTCTCGATGATGAAGCGCGCGCCGCTGTCGTCCAGTACCAGGATGCTGGCGACCGCGACCCCGAGCTCCACCGCCAGGTAGTCGGTGACCTTGCGCAGCAGCGCGTGCAGGTCGTCGCCCTGGGTCGCGAGCCGCGACAGCCGGTTCAGCGTCTCCATCACCCGCGTGTGCTCGCGTAGCGCGGCGTTGAGGCGTGCGCCCTCGATGGCGCCGGCGATCTGCTCGGCGATGCTGGTGAACACCTGGCGTGCGTGCGGAGTGAAGCCCTGCGGGTTCGCGCTCTCCAGGTTCAATACCCCCAGCACCCGGCCGCGGTAGCGGATCGGGACCACGAACTCGGCGCGCATGCCCGGCAGGCGCGACACGTAGTCGGACTCGGCCGCCACGTCCTCGATGTAGATGGCCTCTCCGGTGCGCACGCAACGCCCCGAGATGCCGGTGTCCACGCTCCACTCGCCGGCCGGCGCCACCCGTGGTGCGTTCTGGGCGAACACCTCCAGCACGAAGTTCCTGCCCGCGTCGTCCAGCAGCATGATGCTGGGCATGCACAGCGGGAAATGCGCGTTGATGTAGTCGGCGATCTGCTGCAGTAGCTCCGCTGGGCTGAGCGGCTCGAGCGCGATGCGCGAGACCTCGCTCATCACCTCGTTCAGCACCGCGTGTTCCATCAGCGTCTCGTACACGCGCGCGGCGTCTATCGGCCCCGCCACCTGCTCGGCGACGGTCTCCAGGATCGGCAGCTGGTCGCAGAACGCGCCCTGTCGCGTGCTCTCCACGTTCAACACCGCGATCACCTCGCCGCGGTGGCGCACCGGCACGCACAGCTGGGCGCGCACGCCGGGCGTGGTCTCTATGTAATGGGGGACCTGTGTCACGTCGTCGTAGAGCGCGGGCTTGCCGCTCGCGGCGACCTCACCCACCACGCCGAGGCCCAGCGGGCGGGTGAAGCCGGGAGTGATGCCGGTGGGGACGTCCGAGCGCACCGCCTCGCACACGAAACGCTGGCGCTCCTTGCCGACGCTGGCGAAGGCGATGAAGTCCCAGCCGAAGTGCCGGTACAGGGCCTCGGTCACGCGGGCCAGCATCGGGCGCAGCTCGAGGTCGCCGCTCGCGATGCGAGCGATCTCGTTCAGCGCCTTCAGGTGGCGTTCCGCGGAGTTCCCCGTCTCGGACATGCTCGATCGCCGCTATGGCCGGCGCCGCCTTCCCTGGGCCCGCCGCCGTGGTTGTCTCATCCGCCGTCCCGGCAAATGTCCAATCCTGATGTTAAACCCGACACGCTCGCGCGTCTTGGCATAGGATGTTCCCCATGCCGCGCCTGATCCTCGTCTCGACCCTCATCTGCCCCGCCTGTGGATACGCGGAGATGGGGACCATGCCAACCGATGCCTGCCAGTACCTCTACGAGTGCTCCGCCTGCCGCGCGCTGCACAGACCCAAGGCCGGCGACTGCTGCGTGTACTGCTCCTACGGCTCGGTGCCCTGTCCACCGAAGCAGAGCCTCGGCCGCGACACGGGCGGCAAGCCCGCCTGGTGCCGCTAGTTCGTCAGAAATCCCAACGAGCCGAGGCAAGCCACTCGCGCGAGCCATTCTGATTGCCGTGCCTGTATTCGAGCCCTGCGCTGAACGGGCCGGCGGAGTGGTAACGCGCCGCCAGCGATATGACGTTCTCGCGCGCGTCCTGGCGCATATATATAACCCCAGAAGGTGCACGTTTGAACTCTAGAGCGGAATTGTCGTGCTCCAGGGCGGCATCCACCTCCAGCGCATCAGCCACTTCAGCCCGGACACCGACGGCCAACCATGGCGTGTGGTCGGACTGGGTCACCGAAATGCCTGGTCTCTCATACTTGGTGGAGTTGGCGCCGTAGCCTAATAGGCTGACGAGTTCGACTCGCTCTCCCAACGGCAGCCGATAACCGACGCCCAAGCGGTAGTCATCCAGGGTCAGCTCGGGCTGGAATGGCGGGATCACTATGCCGATCGTCTGCTCGAAGCGGTTGTGCTGATATGAGCCTTCCACGAGGAACCCACCGCCGATGTCCCAGTCGCCACCCAATCGATATCCGTCGCCACCGCTGAAACCGTAGTCATTGCTCTGCTTGGAATAGGCCAGGTCGAGATAGTCATAACCGAGGTTTCCCGCCGAAGCGGCGAAGCTCATCCCCCACAGCAGAAGTCCGCATACCCACATTCTCATTCAGATTTTCCCATCGGTAGTTATTGTGCGCCCAGCAGCGGCGCTAGCGCCTTCTCAAGGCTCTCTTTCGTCACCGGCGTGCCGCCTAGATGACTGCGACACGCGGCAAGCCCGCCTGGTGCCGCTAGCCTCCTCTCAGAAATACCAGCGACCCGAGAGCAGCCACGCGCCTCCGCTGGCCGAGTGGTTGTCTCGTGAGACATAGCGCATCCCATAATCCAGGCCCACCGAGAACCGGTCCGTGGCGTGGAAGCGCAGTGCCCCCGTCAAAACCAGTTCGCGGGCATCCAGGTCTATGGCCGTCCCGAAGCGGCCCTCGTCGCGTGCCAGTATGCCGCGGTTATCCAGGTCCGCCGTCAGCTCCAGTTCCCAGCGTTCCGTCGTGAGCGTGCGCAGCCCGAACTCCAGGCCTGCGCCGTTGCGCGACATCGCGCCGAAGTAGGGATCGTGCGTATCGAGACGCAGGTTCACGAGGTAGAGGCCAGCGAACAGGTCAGTGGATGGAGTAGCCGCACTTCGGAAAGCCAGCTCCAGCCGGCGCCGGTCGATCCCGGCGTCACCACCCGGGTTGGCGGTGGGAGCGGACTCATGGCGGATCTCGGCACTGAGGAAGAACCGGTCCATGACAGCGTAACTCCCCTCCAGCAGGTAGCCCTGTCCAGTGCCCAGGCCGGGCTCAGCGCCGCTGGTGTAGCCTGCTCCGAGATAGCTGTAGTCGAAGCCATCCGCGCGTACGGCCGCCGGTAGGAAAGCACTCAGCAACAGGATCCCCAACCAAATCACGCGCATGCATCACTCCCCCTTAGTCTTCCCAACCCGGTCATTGCGCCTTCAGCAGCGGCGCCAGCACCTTCTCCAGGCTCTCTTCCGTCACCGGCGTGCCGCCGGGCCAGAGCTTCGCGCGCACGATGCCGTTCGCGTCGATCACGTAGGTCACGGGCAGCACCCGCGGCGCACGGAAGCCATCGTCCTCGGCCGTCTCCGCCACAAGGGCGGGATAGGAGAACGGCGCCATGGCCTGTTTCACCAGCGCGAGATCCTTCGCCTCGTCCTCATCCAGCCCCACCAGCACCACGCCGCGCGGCGCATACTTCTTGGCGAACGCATCCAGCAGCGGCATCTCCTCGCGGCAGGGTCCGCACCAGGTGGCCCACAGGTTCACCACCACGACCTTGCCCTTGAGCGCCGCGAGGTCGAAGGGCTTGCCGTCCAGCGTCATGCCCTTGAGCGGCGGTGCCGTATCGCCGGTGTCTAGTGCGTGCGCAGCCGGCAACCACGCGAGGGCGGCAAGAACGAGCAGGGTAGGCAAGGTACGCATGAGCCGACTATAAGGATTCACGCGTCCCGGGGCTATGCTTGGGGTGCCACTTTCGCTGGAGTCCCTCATGCGCCGCCTCCTGTCCCTGCTGCTGTTGTTCACCCCCGCCGTCCTGGCCGCCGCACCCCAGGGGCTGGATGCCCTCGCCGGCTATGCCGGCCGCTGGAAGGCCGAGATCCATCGTTTCAAGACCGCCTACAGCGACCGGGGCGAGGACCTGTTCGAGCTGCGCAACGACTGCTGGCGCAGCGCCGGCTTCTTCGTCTGCGACCAGTTCGTGGGCGGCGAGTCCAAGGCCCTGCTGGTGTTCCTCTACGATGCCAAGAGCGGCGGCTATGCTAGCTATCCCATCGCCGCCGCCGGCGTTCCCGTGGTGCATCCCGGGGCGCTGGTCCTGCAGGGCCCGGTGTGGACCTTCCCCTGGGACACGGAGGAGGCGGGCAAGCTCACGCACTTCCGCGTCGTCAACACCTGGGAATCGGCCGACAGCATCCTGTTCCGCCAGGAATACTCCGCCGACGGCAAGCAGTGGACCCTGATGGCCGAGGGCCGCGAGACGCGCCTCAAGGATTAGCTTCTGTCAAACCGCATGTGGCGGCGAAAAACGCTACCCTGTGCGCGTCCATATCCCCGGGGGTGATCCGCATGAAGTCCCTGCTGTTCGCCGCGGCGCTCGCGGCTTCGAGCCTGCCCGCGCTGGCCGCCGATGCCACCTCGCCGCTGGACCGGCTCAACGTGTTCGCCGGCACCTGGAAGACCGAGTCCGAGAAGTTCGACACGCCCTACAGCAGCGCCGGCAAGGTCTCCTCCACCCTGGTTAACCAGTGCTGGAAGGCGGGCAACTTCTTCATCTGCAACCAGAGCGTCAACGGCCAGTCCGCCGTGCTGCTGGTGTTCACCTACAAGGGCGGCGACAGCTTCAACATCTCCAACATCCCCGCCGCCGGCGGCTACGCTTCCAACGGCTCGCTGGTGGTGAACGGCGGCGTCTGGACCTTCCCCGGCCAGACCCACAAGTTCGGCCAGGTGGTCTACTTCCGCACCGTCAACATCTACAGCGACAACGACGACCTGGACTACCGGGAAGAGTATTCGACCGACCAGCAGACCTGGACGCTGATGGCGAAAGGCCATGAGACCCGGCTGCGCAATCCCGCCACCGTCCCCTGACGCTGATCTGAGTTGCATCACCGGTTCTTGATCACGCGGCGGGTGCCCCTGCAGCGTTGGCGGTGTTGCGTCTACATATCTTCGACTAATGTGCTTAGAAGCTCACCGAGACCGCGGCGCCCAGGATCAGTGCGCCGCCGGCCAGCAGGCCCAAGCCCAGCGGTTCGCTGAGCACCAGCACGCCGAGCAGCGCGCCGGTGAGGGGCTCGAGGTTGCCGATCACGCCGCTGGTGTGAGTGCCGAGTTCCTTCAGGCCCCAGTTCCAGAGATGGTAGGTGAGCGCGGTGCACACGAGACCGAGCACCGCCAGCGACCACCAGGTGGCGGCATGCAACGCGCCGAACTCAGGCCAGGGGCCGTCCAGGCGCGACAGCGGCAGCAGCATCAGCGTGCCCAGCAGTACCACGTAGTTGGTGACGCACCCGGGTGAGTACGTCCGCATCAGCCGGCGGCTGATCACCACCCAGGCAGAGAAGCAGACCAGCGAGGCCAGCACCAGCACGGGGCCGAGCCAGCCGGATTGCGCGTGCGGGCTGCCGACGATGAGTGCCACGCCCAGGGTGGAGGCGAGGGTGGCGGCCCAGCCGCGCCAGCCCAGGCGCTCGTGCTCGAACAGCACCGCCGCGCCCGAGAGCAGCACAGGGAACGCGCCCAGGAGCAGCGAGGTCACCACCGCGCCCGTGAGCTTCAAGCCAGTGAACAGGAGGTACATGGCGAGCGGCACACCGAGGAAGCTCGCCGTCAGGAACGCCGGCCAGTCGGCGCGCCGCGGCCACTCCTTGCGCCGCAACGTCAGCGGCAGGAGCGCGGCGGAGGCGATGAGGAAGCGCAGCGTCACCGTGTCGAGCGGGGACAGCTCGTCGAGCGCCCACTTGCCGAACAGGAACACGGCGCCCCAGGCGCAGCTGGCGAACACCAGCGCCAGGAACGCCAACATCTTGCGCGGGTATATGGGCACAGCCCTCTCCAGATTCTGCCGCGATGCATTATGTCACGGGCAAGAAAGCGCCGCGCAAACTACGCCTGGCGGTGCGCCTGCTGTTACTGAAGCGCGTGGTGCTGGACAAGATCCCACCCAGGTCACCGTCGAGCTCGGCACCACCCGCGCCTGAGCCTGCGGGCGCAGCAGCTTCCGGAGTTAGAAGTCTTTTTCGAGCAGCAGCCAGGTGTGGTGCCCGCCCACGAAGTACCCGTTGAGCGTGTAGCGGGCCGGGTCGCCGTTGGTCCAGGTGTGGGCGAGCGTCAGGCTCAAGCCCTGTCTGAGGTCGCAGACCAGGGAGAGCTTGTAGTCGGTGTAGTCGTTCGCGCTGTGGCTGGCGCCCGTCACCGGATCGCTGCCGGTCTTCTGGTTGCGGCCGAGGTGCTCGCCCAGCGTGAAGTGCCCGCCCAGGTACTGGGAGCCGTTCATGTCGATGTAGAGCGAACCCTTGGTGTCCGGCGTGCCGAAGGAATCCGTCACGCTGTAGTTCACCCGCAAGCTGTAGCTGCGCCAGGCGATGTAGCCATAGGCCTCGGTGGTGTTGGGTTCCGCCACCGGCGGCGTCTGGCGCGCGTAGTTGCCGGGGAACTGCAGGCGCAGCACGCCCGCCTTCCACAGCCAGTCCTGGTCAATGCGCTGGCGCCAGCCGGCCCAGCCGTCCACCTCCATGCCCACGTCGTCGCCGGGATAGAGCGCGTCGATCCAGTTGATACTGTTGGCGTCGATGCCGCCGTAGAAGCCGCCGTCCGTGTTGTTGTTCACGTCCAGCTCGCCCTCCACGGACGGGTTGCCGAGGCTCTGCGCGAGGCCGCGCCCCACGTAGTTGGTCATGAACTGCACGTTGCCGGTGACGAGCGGCGGCTCATCGGCGGCGGCGGCCGCGCCGGAAAACCAGCCCGAAGCGAGCAGGATGCAAAGCAGGATCTTGCGCATGTTCTTGTTCCCCGAGCGACACCGGTGTGACCGGCCTGTGACCCCATGAGTTCCGGGCGCCATGGTGGCATCCCCGCCGCGCCGCGCTAAGTGCCAGATGGGCTGAGGTCCCCTGGGCCAGACCCGGGCGGTGCGGCGCGCCGCATTAGGGCGGATAATGCCCGCATTGTCCCGGAGCCGGCTGTCAGAAACCGGCAGGTTTCGGACGCTGCGTCCCGGCCCGGGCGCATTCTAGTGGATGGGGTGCCGCACATGAAGCTTGCCGCCTGCGCGTTCGTCGCGTCTCTCCTCGCCGTGCCCGCGCTGGCGGCCGAGCCGCCCGCGCCCGCGGGCCTCGACCGGCTCGCCCAGCTCCTGCCCGGCACCTGGCGCACGGAAGGGCAGACCTTCGATAGCCCGTTCACCAAGGCGGGCCCCCAGCATTACACCACCCAGCGCGACTGCTGGCAGGGCGAGGGGAGCTACAAGTGCGTGTCGGTGGTGAACGGCACGCTGCAGATCTACGCGATCTTCGGCTGGGATGCGAAGGACAACCTCTATCACGAGACCCAGGTCACGCCCCAAGGCAAGCAGCCCGAGTTCCGCGTCAGCGTGAGCGGCGATACCTGGAGCTACGGACAGGACATCGCGCGCTCCGATGGCAGCATCGTGCACTACCGTATCGTCCGTACCTATATGTCGCCCGCGAGCGCCAGCTACAGCTACGCCTATTCCCTGGACGGCAAGCAGTGGACCGAGATCGCCAAGGGCACCGAGACCCGCCTCTGATTTCCGCTCCAGGCCCGCGCCCCGCGTGAGCCCCGTCACACTCCGCCGACGATTTACCCTCTTTTAAATTCCTCTTTAAAACTCCGTTACACGCTGCAGGTATACCTCTAGCGTCGATACGGAGAAACCCTGCAGGGTACTACCCACAGTGTTTCTCCCTAGTCCCCTAGGGTGATCCCTGCAGGACTGGACGCAGTACCTTCGGCAAAGCCTGGAAACGGCAGGCTTCGCGGTCGGCCCGCATATCGGCACCCCGCCCATCTTGGGCTTTTCCACCGATATGTGAGGTCAGCGATGAAAGCATTATGTTCCGGCTCCCTTAAGGTCTTCTCCCGCCTGTTCACCGCCGTGCTGCTCCTGGGCGCGGCCGGCCTCGCCCACGCGGCGAGCCAGGCTCCCGGCGGCTTCCTGGAGAGCGACGAGACCACCGCCGTGCGCACCCAGCTCAGCCCCGCCAGCATCGCGGGCTTCGTGCCTTCGCGCGGCGGCTTCGAGTTCCCGGCCCCCTACAACACCCATGGCGTGCGCGTCACCAACGGGTCCGACTGCGGCGGCCAGGACTGCGTGGACATGATCTACAGCTACTGGCGCAACATGAGCAACAGCGCCGGCAGCGACACCATGTACGTGTTCATCGGCCTGGACCAGGCGCGCGGCGGCAAGGGCCCCACGCTGTTCAAGTACGTGAAGAGCACGGACACCCTGTCCAAGGTCGGCCCGCTGTTCGACTCCAGCAGCAAGTACGCCCGCCAGACCGGCGAGGGCTGGTACTTCAGCTACGGCATGCCCACCAAGATCTACATGCAGGACAAGTCCAAGCTCCTGCGCTACGACGTGCTAAAGCACACCTTCGAGACGGTGTTCGACTCCACGACGAAGTACCCGAACACCATCATCACCCAGACCAACACCAGCAACGACGACGACGTGCACTCGGCCACGCTCGAGGACGCGACCACCTACGCCAAGAAAGGCTGCGTCGTCTACACCGCCAGCAGCAAGAAGTTCGAGTTCTACGCCGGCGCCAAGATGGACGAGTGCCAGATCGACAAGAGCGGCCGCTACCTGGTGCTCAAGGAGAAGCTGGCGAGCGATCCCTGCACCACCTGCGACGTGGACAACGTCATCGTGGACCTCAAGACCGGCACGCAGCGCACCATCATGGACACCGCCGGCGCGGGCGGCCATTCCGACATGGGCTACGGCTACTACATCGCCTCCGACAACCACGACGTGAACCCGAACGCCTGGAAGCTCTGGGACCTGACTCAGAGCACCCTCAAGGGCCAGCTCGTGTACCACGGCGGCAGCTGGGGCGACTTCACGCCCTCCCACGTGAGCTTCGCCAACGCGGTCGACGGCAAGCCCATCGCCCAGCAGTACGTCTGCGGCGGCGCCACCACCGCCTCGCCGGACGCGCGCTCCAATGACATCGTCTGCTTCACGCTGGACGCCTCCACCCCCACCTCCGCCGAGCAGGCGCTGGTGATCGCCCCGGTGATGAGCGACCTCAACGCGGTGGGCGGCGATGCCACCTGCCCGAGCTGCAACGCCTACGGCAAGGACCCGAAGGGCAACCTCGACCCCACCGGCCAGTACTTCTTCTGGGTCAGCAACATGGGCGGCGACCGCATGGACGCGTTCATGGTGAAGGTGCCCTACCAGGTGCTCACCGGCGCGTCGGCTGACCAGAGCGTCGAGATCACCTCGCCCTCCGACGGCAGCGCCGTCAGCGGCAGCTTCACCGTCAACGTGACGGTGGCGGACGCCAGCGACACCGCCGGCGTCACCGTCCAGGTGGACGGCCAGGACGACACCACCGCCACCGCGGCGCCCTATCGCGTGACCTTCGACGCCTCTACGCTCGCGGCCGGCACCCACACCATCACCGCCACGGCCACCGACACCCAGGGCAACACCGTGAGCGCGGCACCCGTGACCATCACCGTCGGCAAGTCCGGCGGTGCCGGCGGCACCGGCGGCACGCATGCCAGCGCGGGTGGTGGCGGCGGCGGAGCCATGAGCCTGTTCGGCCTCCTGCTGCTCGGCCTCGCGCGCAAGTTCCGTTCCAACCGGAAGGGGGAGTGACCCATGAGGACTCAGCGAGTCGTATGCCATCTGCGCCGGCTGGCGCGTGCGCCCGAGCCGGTGACCGCCCCGCGGGCCTGGCACCCGCGCGTCCAGCCCCGCATCCCGCGGTACCGCTGGAAGGCCCAGCTCAAGTGCCGCCGCCGCTGCGTGTTCGCCAGGAGCCCGGGCTCCAAGATCGTCATGCGCCGGCCGTTCTGCCGCGCGCACAGGCGGATCGCGTTCGCCCGGGCGGCGTGAGGAGAGAGGATTCGGAGGTGATGACGTTGCGATGAAAGGGGAAGGCGTCGGCGGCGGGGCTGCCGCGCCAGTGCAGTGGGGGTGTCGTCGAACAACGGCGACGACACCCCCCTTTTTAAAACCATCTTGGAAGCTACTGCGCGCTTCTGAGATGGTTTTCAAAGGTTAGAAAGCCGGTCCTGATGGGCCGGCACATTCCAAGGTGCGCGGTTCGTTTCCCGCGCGCCGCGGGGGTTGGGGCCACGGCAGATAGTTGCCGCAGGAGCCCTGATGCCGGGCTCAGTATTCACAATTGAATACTGGGCCCTTTTCTTTTTAGGCCCCTTATACTCAAGGTGAAGGGGGTGTCTCATGGGTGCTGGCGGTCAGCGCGGCTTCGTCCGGTCCTCGGTCATGGACCTGGCCTTCCTGTTCCTGCTCATCGTCTGCGGCATCCTCGCCTGGAAGGCCCTGGACACGCTGCTTAGCGGCGAGTTCGCGCTCAGCTTCTTCATGGCCTGGCTCATCGCTTCCGCCATCGCCTGGTGGTGGACACGCCAGCAACCGCTTCTGTTGCGCGTGCCCGTGGGCTTCCTGCTCTACCTCGGCCTCAGTTCTGTGCTGCTGCCCCTCGCCTGGTGGTCGCAGTCCAGGCTCGCGGTGGCCGCGGAAGCAGCCGTGGCGGTGGTGCTGGCGAGTTACGTGGGGGCCTGGCTCACGCGCCTCATCGAGCCCAAGGTGCGGGTCGCGCCGCCTTGGTACCTGGATCAGCGCATCAACCTGATCGCGGACCTGGCCCGCTGGGTCTTCGTCGCGGGCATCGCCTGGTTCGTGGTGGGCGTGCTGCCGCTGCTCCTGGTGTTCCTCTTGCCGGTGGAGTGGATCACCTGGGCCGCGCTGGCCTGGGCCTGCGTCACTCTCGCGTGGTATCTCTATAAGTCTCGTCCGGGCCGGATGCGGGTATTGAAGGTGCCGCTGGGGCTGTGGGTGTTCGTCGCGGCGGCGGTGCTGCTGAAGCTGCTCCAGCCGCAGCTCATAGGACCGCTGGAGGCGGGCTCCATCGCCGAGATCGGTTATCTCGTGTATGCATCACTAGTGGCAGCGCTGTTCGCGGAGATCGTAGTGCTCGGCACGCCGCGCCCCTAGACGATCTCCCAGTCTTCCCTGCCGCCCCTGACTACGCGGAACAAGAGGTGCGGCTTGATGACCTTGATGTCTGAAAACTGCTTGCGCCACCTGGGATCGCGCTTGCGCAGCTTCTTGTCCAGGTGTTGCCACTCGTATTCCATCTGGCCGCGGGTAACCTTGAGAGAACGTGGGACTAACCTCCCACCGCCGATCTTGGAGGCGTCGAAGTTGTAGCCCCGACGGGTGGCTTCGGCGTGGATGGCCCTCAGGTAGGCCGCGATCAGCTGGCGTGGGCGCTTGGATTCCTGGAAGCGCCTTAGCTGGGGATGGTGCTTGTAGCCCCGGGTCTTGCCCTGGAGCACCGCCTGGGCCAGCAGAGCCTCACGCCAGAGGGCCACTAAGCCCTTCGGGTCGAGATACTGCGGATGCAGGGACCAGAGCCTCACGGCCGCTTCGCCAGCACGCTGGCATCGAAGAAGACTTCATTGCGACTGATCTTGCCGTCCGAAAGTTCCACGATATCCAGTCCTGCCACTTCCACTTCCCGTCCGTCAGTGGGAATGCAGGCTCGCCATTTGAGGCAGAAGCCCTTGGCCGTAGGCAGTATCTCCTCCGCTTGCCATGCCCAATCGGGATTCTTCGCCAGCAGCTTCCGGAAGTAGGGCAAGAGTTCCGCGCCACGCAGTCCCTGGGGCCGGCCCGGGTCGGCGTAGTAAGCATCCTCGGTATAGAAGCTCCGCAGGCGCTCCGGTCGGTTGCCGGTCCAGGCGGCGAGCCAGTCGCTGCAGAACGCCGCCAGTTCAGGGTGTTCCATCGGTTTCGGCCATGCGTCCCGCGCGGCGCCTCAGCAGCCACACGATGAGCATGTAAGGCGCCACCAGCGCGGCGAGCATCAGGTATTCGAACGGCAGCAGGTTGTGGGAAGTCCGGTCCCGGGAGAAGTCCAACATGATGCCCAGGGTCTTGAGCGCCACCAGTGCGAGCGGCGCGGCGGCGAGCCAGCGCCATTTGTCCCGCCAGCTGATGACGCCCCAGACCGGCCACACGAAGCAGGCGGCGAGGGCGGCCAGTATCGCCACGTAGAACACCACCAGGATGAGGCCGTCGCCCGCGGAAGCGGGTCGGTTCATCTGTTCCTTATAAGCTTGTTCCTGGCGCTTCTTCTCCTCGTCCTGCATGGGCTTCACCCAGGCGGCGGGCGTATGGCCTGGGCCGGGCAAGCCATCCCAAGTGAAGTAATAGCTGTCGTCGCTGTGGTAGTCCAGAAATGGATAGCCGGAGTCCATCGCCGCCAATTGCACATGGATCGAGTGGACTTCGCAGGTTTCCGTGCACGCGAACCAGCCCAGGGCTTCGCCCTCGCCGGCGGGATGGACGGAAGAGGCGTTGGACTGGGCGGGCACTTCCTTGTCATTGGCGTAAGGACGCACCCATATCTTGACGGGCACATTCGAGGAATAATGCACGTGCACATAGACCGCGTCATAGCTGTGCAACATGGCCCCGTTCGCCGGATCTACTTCCACGATGGCGACGGTGGCATGGGGCGCAGGTGCTTCGGCGGCCTGGGCTGCGGCGGCGATGCCAAACGCGATGACTGTCAACCAGGCGCGCAGCCGCATGTGTTTTCGCTCCCCGAGATGCCCCGGGGCTTATCTTACGCCGGCTTCACGTAGGCCAAGAGCTCCGCGAGTCCCGCACCGCTGCCGTCTACCGCAGCCCCGAGTTCCTCCGCCGGCTGACCCAGGCGGTTGACCCAGAACGTCGGGTAGCCGAAGGCTTTCGCGCCGGCCGCGTCCCAGCCGGCGAAGGCGGCGAACAGCATCTGTTCCTTGGGCAGACCGAAGGCGTCCACGCCCAGGTGGTAGGCACGCGCATCGGGCTTGAAGGCGCCGGCGAGGTCGGTGCTGAGCACCTTGTCGAACACGCCCTCCAGCCCCGAGTTGGCGATGCCGGCGTCCAGCATCCCGCGGGTGAAGTTGGAGAGGAACGCGAGCTTGAGCCCCGCTGCCTTGAGGGTGCGCAGTGCATCTGCCGCATCCGGCCAGGCCTTGAGTTTGAGGTACGCGCCCATCAGGCGCTCCTCGTCCGCGGCGCTCATCTCGAGCTTGAGCGTCTTGGCGCTGAAGCGCAGCGCGTCGCGGGTCACGCTCCAGAAGTCCTGGTAGCGGCCGGTGAGGGTGCGCAGCCAGGTGTACTCGAACTGGCGGGTGCGCCACAGCTCCGTGAGAGCCTGCCCCTGTTCCGGGTACATCTGCTTCACCAGCGCGAACACGGGGCGCGGGTCGAACACAGGGAAGGCGTCGAACAACACCACCCGGATGCCGGCGGGCGCGGCGGACACGCGCAGGGGCAGGCTGGTGGCGGCGAAGCCGGCGGCGGTGAGTTTCAGGAATTCGCGGCGGTCCATGGCGGGTCCAGCGGGGGCGCGAGGCTGCGCCAGCCATCCCTAGACCGCGGCTGCCGGAGGCTTATTTCAGGAAGGCAGGCTGCGCTTGGACTCAAGCCACTTGGTCAGTGGAGCCCACTGCTCCCAATCCGGCTCCGCGAGATACGGCGGCAGCTCATGGATGCCCAGGCCCCGCGAGTAAGCCCTTATGTAGTTCTGCGCGTCCCGAAACTTCGCGATGAACGGCACCTTGAGCCCCTCAAGGAACTGCTCCAGCTCGCCGAATACCAGGAGGTTCTCCCGCACTCGGTTCGCCACCACGGCGATCTTCACCTCGCGGCGTTCCACCTTGCCCACGTCCAGCAGTTCCTTGATGAACTTGGCCGCGGCGCCGATGTCGATGGGCGAGGGCAGCACCGGCACCACGATGGTCTCGGCATGGCGCACGAGCTGGGTGAGCTCCGCGCCGTGGGCGCGGGCCGGTGGGTCGATGATGAGGTAGTCGGTGTTGCGGGGCAGGTGCTTCAGGCCATCCTTGACCGCATTCACGCCCACGATGGGGTCCCGCTCCGCCGGGCGCTTGGCCAACCAGTCCAGGCTCGAGGTCTGGGGATCGTAGTCCGCGAGCGCCACCGTACCTTCCCAGTTCGTGGCGAAGTAGGCGGCGATGCTGGTGGCGAGGGTACTTTTCCCACAACCACCTTTCGCATTCATGACCATTATCGTTCGCATGAGATCGCCCCTCCCCGGATGCGAAAGAGTATAACTCGCGGTATGTATAAGACCCGACACGCATCGGTAATGTCTGCTTCGACCGTAACCGCATCCCTTTATATAGTCGGGTCATGAAGATCAGTCTCGACGGCAAGCGCGCGCTGGTGACCGGCGCCAACTCCGGTATCGGCCAGGCCATCGCCCAGGGCCTGGCCCGGGCCGGCGCCCTGGTCGCCATCAACTACGTCACCCGCCCGGAGGCCGCGGAGCAGGTGGCGCGCGGGATCGGCGCCGGCAAGGCGCTCACGGTCGAGGCGGACGTGACGGACGAGCGCCAGGTGCAGGCCATGTTCGGGAAGCTCGACCAGGCCTGGGGCGGCCTGGACGTGCTGGTGAACTGCGCGGGCATCGACGGCAAGCGCGCATTCGGCTGGGAGGTGGACTGCGAGACCTGGCGCCGCGTGATCGAGGTGAACCTGTTCGGCGCCTTCAACTGCGCGCGCCAGGCCCTGCAGCGCATGGTGCAGCAGAAGTCCGGCGTGGTGCTCAACGTGAGCTCGGTGCACGAGGTCATCCCCTGGTCCGGCTACAGCGCCTACACCGCGAGCAAGGCCGGGCTCGCCATGCTCACCAAGACCCTGGCCCAGGAGGCGGCGCCCCACGGTGTGCGGGTGCTCGCCATCGCGCCCGGCGCCATCAGGACACCCATCAACGAGGAGGTATGGAGCGACCACTCCATGCTCAACGACCTCCTAGCCAAGATCCCGGAAGGGCGCATGGGCAGCGTGGAAGACGTGGCGGACGTCGCGGTGCTGCTCGCCTCCGACGCGGCGCGCTACATGACCGGCAGCAGCGTGTATGTGGACGGCGGCATGACGCTGTTCCCGTCCTTCACCCACGGCGGCTGAGATGGCCGCGCAGCCGGATGCCTTCGACCCGGCCCACCCGCCGGACTTCAAGCCGCTCGACGCCTACGGCCTCATCGGCGACACCCGCACCGCCGCGCTGGTCGGGCGCGACGGCTCCATGGACTGGCTGTGCCTGCCGGCCTTCGACAGTCCGGCGGTGTTCGCCGCGCTGCTGGATCCCGCCGCCGGCCGCTGCTGCATCCAGCCCACGCAGCCCTTCCACGGCTGGCAGCGCTACGAGGCCGGCACCAACATCCTGTGTACCGAGTTCGAGTGCGCCACCGGCCGCGCGCGTCTCCGCGACCTCATGCCCATCGTGCAGGAGCGCCGCCCCCACGAGGCGGAGATCCATCGCGAGATGGAGTGTATTTCCGGCGAGATGGAGTTTGAGCTGACGTTCGAGCCCGCTTTCGACTTCGCACGTGCGCGCACCGAAGTGGAGCTCACGGAGCACGGCGCGGTGGCGCGCGGGCCGGACGGCGCCTGCCTGGTGCTCACCACCACGGTGCCGCTCCAGCGCACCCGGCGCGGCGCCGCGGGCCGGCTCAAGCTCAAGGCCGGCCAGGACTGCTGGTCCGTGCTGGGCTGGCAGGGTTCGCCCAAGCACCCGGTGGCCGCCTACCGCTGCGACCAGCGCCTCTGGCGCACCCGCGAGTTCTGGCACCGGTGGCTCGCCACCCTGCGCTACGAGGGCGACTACCGCGCCGCGGTGGAGCGCAGCATGCTCACCATGAAGCTGCTCACCTACTCCCAGACCGGCGCGCTCATCGCCTCGCCCACCGCCAGCGTGCCGGAGTGGGCCGGCGGGGGCCGCAACTGGGACTACCGCTACAGCTGGGTGCGGGATTCCTCGTTCATGCTGCGCGCGCTGTTCGCGGTGGACTACACCGACGAAGGCACCGGCTTCCTGGATTGGCTGCTGAAGCGCTGTACCGAGGACAAGCTCAACCTGCGGGTGATGTACAGCGTGCACGGCGACCTGGACGTGGCTGAGGAAGAGCTCGCGCTGCGCGGCTGGCGCGACTCGAAGCCCGTGCGCATCGGCAATGCCGCGGTGGAACAGTTCCAGCTCGACATCTACGGCAGCCTCATCGACGCGGCGCTGCACTATCACGATTCCGGGGGCGTGCTCACGGTGGCGGAGGCGGAGACGCTGGTGCAGCTGGTGGAGCAGGTGGCACGGCGCTGGCGCGAACCGGACCAGGGCATCTGGGAGAGCCGCGGCGAGCCGCGCCACTACACCTATTCGAAGGTGTGGGCCTGGGTGGCGCTGGTGCGCGGCGCGGACCTGGCGCAGAAGCTGCGCCTGGAGGCGCGCCGCGAGGCCTGGCTCAAGGACGCGAAGGAACTGCAGGCGGAGCTCCTGGAGAAGGCATTCCATCCCAGGCTCAAGGCCTTCACCCAGTCTTACGGCAGCGAGGTGCTGGATTCCTCGGTGCTGGTGATGCCCATCACCGGCATCATCGCGGCGGACGACCCGCGCTTCGGATCCACACGCGAGGCGGTGGTCTCGCGCCTCACCGCAGGGCGCTACCCGCTGCTCTACCGCTACGATCACAAGCAGGTGGATGACGGCGTCGGCGGGCCGGAGGGCGCGTTCCTGCTGCCCTCGTTCTGGCTGGTGGAGGGTCTCGCCATGGCGGGCCGGCTGCAGGAGGCGCGCGCCGCGTTCTCCATGCTGGTGAGCTACGCCTCGCCGCTGGGTCTCCTGAGCGAGCAGGTGGACCCGCGCGACGGCTCCCTGCTCGGCAACTTCCCACAGGGCTTCAGCCACCTCGGCCTCATCAACGCGGCGCTGCGCCTGGAAGCCTGGCAGGCGGGCTGATCCAGCCCTTCGCCGCGGGCGTGGACCATCCGCGTAGTGGAACAGGTGCATGCATATCAGGACTAATTCAGCGTCCGGGTGAACTTACCGCGCGGCGTACTGTCCGCCGGACATCCAGGAATAAACCGGACACTGCGCCGGTTGCTACAACTCGTTACAAATTAAAAACTATTGCCCGGAACTCTCCCAATAGACTATGCGTCTATTCCGCGTGCAGAACCCAACCCCGGCATCCACCCATGCTCATTGACGGATATTTCCAGGCGATACCGCATGCACCGCGCCCGCCGCTGCCGGATGCGGCGCTGTCGCTGCCGCCGGCGGACCTGGAGCACAGCGACCGCGTCCACGCGAGCTGGCTCCGGCACTTCCGGACGCTGCCGTCCGGCGCGCGCATCCTCGACATCGCCATGGGCATTGGCCCGGTGGCACTGATCGCGCGGCAGGTGTCGCGGGAGGAGCAGCGGGATTTCGAGCTGCACAGCCTCGACCGGGCCGCCACCCTGAGCGCCGCGCCGCTGGTGCTGGACGGCATCGCGTTCCATGCCTGCCGCTACGACGAGACCACGCCCTTCGCGGACGGCTACTTCGACGCGGTGGGCGGCCAGTGGCTGGCACCGGAGGAAGGCGGCTGCCTCGGCGAACTGCGCCGCGTGCTGAAGTCCGGCGGGCATGCGCGCTTCATGTTCCACGCGGCGGACGGCGCAGCCCACCGGCTCTGCCAGGTGCGCCTGCAGGCCATCGGCGCGCTGCTGGATGAATTCCAGCTCATCGTGCACGCGCGCCACATGTTCGAAGTGGCTTTCACGCAGGAGACGGCGCTGCGGCGCGACCTCCTGCGGGCCACCATGCTGGCGCTGGACAGCCAGCAGCGCTATATCGACGCCGCCGCGGGCTTCCGCGCCTGGAGCCGCGGCATACCCAATGCCCAGGCGGGCGAGCAGGTGTTGCAGCACATCACCCGCTGCTGGGAGCGGCGCGGGGACATGACGCTGGCCCAGGCGAACGCACAACTCGACCGGCTGGAGGAACGGCTGCGTGCCGCCGAGGCGCGCATGCGCGCCGTGTGCGCGCTGGCGTTGGATGAGGCGGAAGCGCAACGCATCGGTGGACTGTTCAAGACCTCAGGCTTCGCCAGCGTGAGAGTGCGGCCTCTGGAGGAAGCAGGTCTGCTTTTGGGTTGGGACTTGATAGCGGCTTAGACGCGCTTGTCCCAGAGTGCCACCACGCTGTCAGCGCGGGCCCGTCTCTCGGGCGGCCGCTTCTAAGGCGGCGCGCACCTCGGCGGGGAAGTCGAAGCTATCGGAATAGATGCGCAACGGGTCTGCCCCGTGCAGCGGGAAGGCGGCGCGGGCCGCGTTCACCATGGGCGGCGGCCCTGAGAGGTAGATGTCATGGCCGGAGAGGTCCGCGAAGTCCGCCAGCACCGCGTCGTGCACGAAACCCGTGCGCCCGGTCCAGCCATCCTCAGGAGCGGGTTCTGAGAGAACCGGCACGTAGCGGAAGCCCGGCTGGCTTGCGGTCCATTCCTTGAGCTTCGCATCCATATAGAGGTCGCGGGCAGCGCGCGCTCCCCAATAGAACACGATGTCACGTTTGCGGCCGTTCTCGAACAGGTGCCGCAGGATGGCGTGGATGGGCGCGAAGCCGGTGCCGCCCGCCATCATCACCATGGGCCGCTCCGAGTCCTCCCGCAGGAAGAAGGTGCCGAGCGGGCCCTGGATGCGCAGCAGCGCGCCCTCGTGCAGGTGCTTGAATACCTCTTCCGAGAAACGCCCACCCGGCACGTGGCGCACGTGCAGCTCCAGGAGCTTGTCGTCGTGGGGCGGGTTGGCGAGGGAGAAGCTGCGCCGGTGGTTGTCCGGCAGCAGGATGTCGATGTACTGCCCCGGCAGGAACTGCATGCGTTCCACGGCGGGTAGCCGCAGATACAGGCCCATCACGTCGTGGGCGAGCTTGTCGAGGCGCGCCACGCGGCAAGGCATGGCCTTGACGCGCAGGTTAGCCATGGCGGTTATCTCCTGCGCCTCCACCTTGAGATCGGTCTCGGGCACCGCGCGGCAGAGCAGCGACTCACCCGCATGTACCTCGAGGGCCGTGAGCGCCAGCGGCGCGCCGGCGGGGTAAGCGGTCTTGCCCTCCAGCACGTGGGCACGGCAGGTGCCGCAGCTGCCGGTACGGCAGCCGTAGGGCAGGTGGATGCCGTGGCGCAGCGCCGCGGCTAGCACGGTCTCGCCGTCCTCCACCTGGAAGCGCTTCTCCTCCGGCATCAGCGTGACGGTCTTGGCCATGGGACCTCTATAAAGACGATGCCCTGCCGAAGCAGGGCATCGCCAATTATGCCTGAACCGTGCAGCGGTTCAGGGCGCACCCTCGTCGCGGCAGGAGGACGGAAGGTCACGCGTCTCGACGGGCTCCGGTCCGCCGGGACCGCAGTGCCAGGTGCTGCCGTTGTCGGTGGTCCAGGTGGCGAGTGACTTGCCGGCGATGCGCGCGCTTACGCCCTCCTGCTTGAAGGTGGCGATGATCTCGATGCCATCGGCGGAGGCCTTCGACTCGAGCGACTGCGTGTAGCGTCCCGCCGGTGACTGGGCTGCGGCCTCGTAGGCATCCTGGAGCTGGGCGGGCCAGGTCTCCTTGTCCATGTAGTATTCCATCGCCGCGTCCTTACCCCCTTGCGCGAGCAACACCGCTTCGGAGGTCTGCGCGCGCGCCGTGAAGTCGCCGTAGGCCGGTATCGCCAGGGCGGCGATCACGCCGCCGAGGACGATCACGCCCAGCCAGGCCCATGCCCCGACCAGCACCCAGGTGGAATTGGGCGGCGGCACCGGGCCGAAGCGGTTCTCCCCTTGGGTGCCCGGCAGCAGCACCATCACCAGGAAGAACACCAGGATCAGCAGGGTCGGCAGCAGGCTCGTGAATGGCGCCTCGCCACCGCCGCGCATCATGGCGCTGACGCTGAGGCTGATGTTCCACACGTTCAGGCCCCAGTAGATCAGCGACCACCAGCCGCTCTTGTCCATGTCATGCAGGCGGCGCACGATGAACACGCCGCTCATGCCGAGGGCGAAGATCTCGAGGCAGATCAGGATGAGCACGCCGACCACGGCGAGTTTCACCGCGAACAGGATGCCCGCCAGGATGCCCACAGGCAGGGCGAGCAGGATCACGCCCCAGGGGTAGGCCAGGTAACGCACCCGGCCGATGCGGGAACTGGCGTCGAAGTAGCGGATATCCCCGGCTTGAGCGTCGCTCATGGGCGGTCCCCTTGTGATGTTTATGGCGTCAGCCCGGGGATATCCTCCCACGGGCTCGCGGGGCCGGCAAGGAAACGTCGCGTTGCCGCTCGCGGCCTGTCCCCGCATAATCCGGGCAGGATGGACGGGAACACGCAGAGCGGAGTGCTGATCATCGGCTGCGGCGACACCGGACGCCGGCTGGCGGCGCTCTATGGTGCCGAGGGCCGGCAGGTCACGGGCGTGGTGCGCTCCGAGGCGAGCCAGCGTGCGCTCACGGCCGCCGGTATCCGGCCGGTCCGCTGCGACCTGGACGCGGGCGACCTGCCGAGCCTGCCGTCCGGCGGCGCCAAGCTGTTCTATTTCGCGCCGCCGGTGGACGTGGGCAAGGACGACGTGCGCATCGAGCGCCTGCTCGAGCACCTCGAGCTCACCGGCCTGCCCGCGCGCTTCCTCTATATGAGCACTACCGGCGTCTACGGCGACTGCGAGGGGCGCTGGATAGACGAGGAGGAGCCCTTGAAGCCCTCCACCTACCGCGCGCAACGGCGCATCGCCGCCGAGCAGGCGGTGCAGCGCTGGTGCACGGAGCACGGCATCCCCTGGACCATCCTGCGCGTGCCGGCGATCTACGGTCCCGGCCGGCTGCTCACCGAGCGTCTCCGATCCGGCATGCCCACGGTGCGGCCCGAGGAGTGCAGCTTCACCAACCGCATCCACATCGATGACCTGGTGGCCGTCTGCCACGCCGCCATGGCTCACGCGCCGGGCAGTTCGGTGTACAACGTCAGCGACGGCCATCCTTCCACCATCACCGACTACCTGTTCCTCCTCGCCGATCTCACCCACATGCCCAAGCCGCCGCTCATCACCATGCAGGAGGCGGAGCGCATGTTGAGCCCCAGCATCATGAGCTTCCTCAAGGAATCCAAGCGCATCAGGAACGACAAGCTGCTGCGGGAGATCGGCCTCACGCTGCGCTACCCGGACCTGCAGAGCGGCCTCAAGGCTTCGCTGGCCACCGCATGACCGCGCGGCCAGGGGACGGCACCGCATGCTCGCGCTGATCGGCGTCGCCATCGTCGTCCTCGGTTTCGCGCTGCGGCTGAACCCGCTGCTGGTGGTGGTGGCGGCGGCGCTCGCCACCGGTTTCGCCGGCGGCTTCGACGTCGTCACCATCGTCAGCGAGTTCGGCCGCGCCTTCACCCAGAACCGCTACATGGCGCTGGTATGGTTCACGCTGCCGGTGATCGGCATGCTGGAGAAGAACGGCCTCAAGGAGCGGGCCCACGCGGTGATGGCGAAGGTGCAGGGCGCCACCACCGGGCGCGTGCTCACCGCGTACATGCTGATGCGCCAGCTCACCGCGAGCCTCGGCCTCACCTCCTTCGGCGGCCACGCGCAGATGGTGCGGCCGCTGGTGGCGCCCATGGCCGAGGCGGCGGCGGAGAACCGCTACGGCGAGCTCCCCGCCGGCACGCGCGACCTGATCCGCGCCCACTCCGCCGCCACCGACAACATCGGCGTGTTCTTCGGCGAGGACATCTTCATCGCCATGGGCTCGGTGCTGCTCATCAAGGGCTACCTGGAGCAGAACGGCTACGTGCTGACGCCCATCCAGATCGCGCTCTGGTCCATCCCCACTGCCGTCGCAGCATTCCTCATCCACGCCACCCGCCTGTGGTGGCTGGACCGGCGCCTGAAGCGGGAACTGGAGCGGCGGCCATGAGCGTGCTGGACGGCATCTATCTCCTGCTCGGCCTCATGTTCGCGGCCGCGGCCTGGTTCAACCTGCACGACCGCGCCAACCCCCGGCACCTCAGGCGCGCGCTGTTCTGGGCGCTGTACGCCGCGACCTTCCTCTTCGGCACCTGGCTGCCGCCGTTCGTGGTGGGCTGCCTTGCCATCGGCATGGGCCTCATCGCCGGCATCGGCGGCCTGGGCAAGGCCACCGCGGTGGAGGCGGCACCCGCGCAACGCCAGGCGGCGGCGGCGCGCTTCGGCGACCGGCTGTTCGTGCCGGCGCTGCTCATCCCCTTGCTCACGGTGGCCGGCACGCTGCTCTTGGGCAAGTTCGCGGACGGCTGGGTCGCGGCCAAGGATGCCACCCTGGTGGCGCTCGGCCTCGCGGTGATCGCGGCGCTGGCGGTGGGCCTGCGCATGCTGCGCCAGCCGGCGGCGGTGCCGCTCGCGGAGTCGCGCCGCCTGCTGGACGCGGTGGGCGCGGTGGCGGCCCTGCCGCAGCTCCTCGCCGTGCTGGGCGCCCTGTTCGCGCTCTCCGGCGTGGGACAGGTGGTGGCGGACCTGGTGGGCCGCTTCATCCCGGTGGAGAGCGCCGCGGCGGTGGTGGCCGCCTACTGCGTGGGCATGGCGCTGTTCACGCTGGTGATGGGCAACGCGTTCGCCGCCTTCCCGGTGATGACCGCCGGCATCGGCCTGCCGCTGATCGTGAAGCTGCACGGCGGCGACCCGGCGGTGATGGGCGCGGTGGGCATGCTGGCGGGATACTGCGGCACGCTCATGACGCCGCTCGCCGCCAACTTCAACATCGTGCCGGCGGCGCTGCTGGAACTCCCTGACCAGAACGGCGTGATCAAGGTGCAGATACCGACCGGTCTCGCGTTGCTGTTCGTCAACACCCTCTTGATGTACTTCCTGGTGTTCCGCTTTTAAAGCTGCTGCGCTCGGCAGGGCGTTGTTGGGCTCCGGACTCGCAGTCGGTCATGCACTCAAATGTGCACTCCCTTCTGCTCGCCTCGCCCGCCTAGCCCTGCCTTCGCTCGCGACGCTTTAAAATTGGTTAGTACCAAAAGACGATGGGGAGAGTATCGGTACTCTCCCCATCATGTTTCAACCGGAACTCAGGAATCCGGGATCACCAGATCTCCATGACTTCCTTGAAGGGGAACTTGAGCCCCACGCGTTCCCAGATCTCGGCGACGCGCTTGACCACGGGCTCGGCCTGCTTGATCCAGTCCGGGTGGCGGTCCTGCTTCGGGAACACCTTGAACTCGTTGGGCTGCTTGCCGCTCTCGAAGCGGTTCTGGAAGCTGCGCGAGATCGCCTCCATGCGCTCCTTGCCGTAGGGCACCAGCGTGATGTTGTGGTTCGCCGAGAGGCCGGTGGTGGCCACGTAGATGTGGTACTGCTCCCAGTAGTGCAGGTAGGCGTCGAAGTAGGGCAGCGCGAACATCTCGTCGTTGCTGAGGCCGGTGGTGTAGGACAGGTCGCGCCGCACCCATTCCTCGATGTTGCCGCGCACCTTGAACTTGCCGTCCTGCGGCAGGCCGCCGGACTTCTCATAGGCCGAGATCGCGGACGTGACGGGGTGGCGCACGGTGAGGATGTGCTCCACCGACTCGCCGAGGATCTGGTGGAAGAAGCCGCCGGCGTAGGTGCCCTTGAGCAGCTTCTTCGGCACCATGATCTTGCCGTAATGCGGCTTGTTCTTGCCGAAGTAGATCTCGACCATGGTGAGGAACTCGGCCATGGTCTGCAGGCTCGCGATCCAGCTGTTGGCGCCCTTCTGGAAGCGGAACGGGCCGGCCTCCGGGAAGCCGTCGTGCGCGATCACGTTCGGCACCTTGTCCACGTCGTAACCCAGGGAGCGGTAGGCCTCCATGGTGAGGTAGGAGCCGCCGTTGCGCGGCACGCCGATGATGTTGATGAAGTGGAACTTGAACTGGATGTTGCGGATCTGCTCCGCGTCGCCCGTGAGCAGCGCCAGGAACAGCTGGTAGGCGCGCGCCACGTGGCGCTGGCCGGCTTCGCTCGCCATGATGCGCTGGGCGTTCTCCTGGGCCTTCTCCATCACGCGCACGTGGTCGTTGGAGAGCTCCTCGGAGAGCTGGTCGTGCCAGGCCGCACCCTCGAACGGCCGGTTGTCGATGATGTGGGCCAGGAAGTCAACGAACACCGGCGAGACCGGCAGTTCCTTGTCCGTTAGTTTGATTTCAACACCCATGGGACTCTCTTTATAGTTTCGGTCGTTGTGAGGCGGTCAGGAGTCGAGCCGGCTGCCCTTGCGGCGCGCGGCGGCCCGGTCCATCAGGAACTTGAAGTTATCGAGCGACATGAGGTGCGCGTAGATGCGCGACAGCTCGCCGCTCTTCATCAGCCGCTTGACGTCCTTGCCCTGCAGCTCATTGAGCTTGTTCTCGTTGATGCGGAACATGCCGCGCAGGCGCATCTCCTGGCCGCTCTTCGGGAAGGCGTGGGCCTCGAAGGGTTCCAGCAGGCCGAGCTCCTTCACCGTCTGGCACAGGTGTTCGGTGGCAGGGCGCGCGCCCTCCATCTCCGAGATCAGGGTCTGGGTCGGCTGGAAGTCGCCGGAGGGGTTGCCGCTCGAGTCGAACACCGCCTGGCTGGAGGCCTCGAGGCCGGTCTCATCCACGCAGATCAGGATGTTGCCGTTCTTGGCCTCTTCGCCCGTGAGACGCACGCCGAAGAAGGGCCAGCGGCGCACGTAGGCGGGGACGTAGGCGTCCTTCTCCCACTCGCCGTCGTCGCCGACGAACAGGTTCTCGTCCTGGTTGAGGCCGGTGACGGCGATGGGCAGGAACTCGCCGGTCGCCTGGTCCTGGGCGAACACCACCGGGTAGTGGCGCGCGGCCTGCACGAACTCGGCAGCCAGCACGTACACGCCGGTCAGCCCGGCAGCGAACGCGTGGCGGCGGCTCGTGACCACGCCCTTGCCCTTGTGGACTTCTTTGTCGAGTGCGACCAAGCCCTTGTAGCCGGGCGGGATAGTTATATTCATGGGACCCGTAAGCCTTTGAAGAGGAAGACATCGGCACCGTCCGCGCACCCCCGCGCGGCGATTTAACCTTGTCTGGGATGGAGGCTTATTGAGCCATAGCCCCGGGGGCCCTGTCGAGGGGAATCAGGGCCTGAGCAGGGCCCAGGCGGTCCATCCGACATATAAGCCGAAGCCCGCCAGCACCAGGACGCTGGCATAAGCCACCCCCAGTGCCGCCCGAGAGGCCCGGGTCCCCAGCCAGCGGAAGGCATGGCAGAAGGCGAGGCTATAGAGCACAAGGGATAGGAACAGGGTGCCGATGCCCGTGACTCCCCAGGAGGTATAGAGCAGGGCGCCGTTGGCCAGCCACCAGGCCAGGGAGAATGGGCTGGTCAGCACCGTCATGAACCCCAGCTTCCAGGAACCGGGGGTATGGCTGTCCTGAAGTCCTCGGCGGGCCGAGCGCCAGGCACCCCAGGCCATCCACAGCAGCAGCGCCGCGCCGCCGAGGCCGAGCACGCCGACCCAGCGGGGATGGCCGCCCAGGAACGCGAGCGCGCCCAGCACCGAGAGCGTGAGCCAGCAGAAGTCGGCGCTGATGGCGCCGAAGGCGGTGGCCATGGCCTGCTTCACGCGCCCGTGCAGCGAGGCGGAAGCCATGATCGCCATCACCGGCCCCGGAGGCGCGGCGAGGCTCAGGCCTAGCAGCGCGCCCGCCAGTGCTGCATGCCAGCCGGAAGCCTGCACCATCGGCGTCATCGCTTGAGCGGCATTCAATCGTCGTGCTCGGGCATGCCGCCGAGCTTCTTCTCCATGGCCTGGTATTCGGCCGGCGTCATGTCCGGCAGTTTTTCCAGGAACGCGACCATGGCCCAGATCATCTCATCGCTGTGGCTCGCGCCCCACGCAGGCATGCCGCTCATCTTCACGCCGTTCTTGATCACCCAGAACATCCTTGCCGGGCTGCTATGGGGGACGAGCTTGGCCAGCACGGGCGGCTGCGGGTTGAGGCCTTGCCGGCTCTCGCTCGACTCCATGCCGGGAGCCAGGTGACAACCGGTGCACATCTCATGGTAGTGCTCGAAGCCTTCCTGGACGAGCTTGGGATCATCGAGGGGCGGCACCTTGATATCCCCGGCACGGCGGGCGATGGAACGGTCGCGGACGGTCACCAGCAGCCAGCGCATCGCCGCGTTGTCGGGTTCCGATGCGGCTACGTCATATAAGCCCGAATAGACGTAGCCGATCAGCACCGCGGCGCAGATCAGCACCAGGGTGACGGCGGTCTTGACGGCTGTGCCAAGGTGCATGCTGTCTTCCTCAGTCGCGTGGACGGCCCCGCCGCCCGCTCAGTGGCCGCCGGCGTACTTGAGCTCGCCGGCGGTGATGGCGAGGGGCAAGCGGTTCTGGGACGGCGGCAGCGGACAGGTGGCGTAGGGGCTGAACGCGCAGGGCGGGTTGTAGGACTTGTTGAAGTCCAGCACCGTCTTGCCGCCCACCGGCGGCTTCACGTACATGAAGCGGCCCGCGCCGTAGGTCTGCCGGCCGCTGGTCTGGTCGGCGAACATCACGAAGTAGTCCGTCTCGCCTTCCTCGATCACGGCGTCCAGCCGGTACTCCTGGCCTCCCACCTCGAACACCAGCGCGCCGGGGGAGGGCATGTCCTCCTCCATGCCGAGGATGTTGATGATGGGCACCTGCTTCATGGGCGAGTAGGGCTCGAAGCGCGCCTCGAACCGCCAGTCCTGGCTCAGCGGGAAATACTCGAGGCCCTTGAAGTGCACGCGCGCGTCCGCCTGGGTGTCACGCACGCGCACGCCGTAGCGGTCCACGCGCCTGATGGCGTAGAAGCTCATGCTGTCGCTCTCGAGCGGCGTGGGGCCGGCCGGGTCCGCGTCGGTGAGGAGCTTCAGCGTGGCCACGGGTTTGCCGCCGCTCGTCACCTTCGCGCCCTTGGCGGCGGTGAAGCTCACCTGCGCGCCGTCGAAGTCGAAGCGGCCGAGGTGGGCAGGCAGGCCCGCGAGCTGCAGCGCGTTGTCGGCGGCGCTGCCGAAGCCGTTGCCGCCGGATTTCAGCCAGTACAGTCCCACCAGCGTGGTCCAGCCGCTGGGGCCGGCCACGCGGTCGAGGCGCCCGGCGCGCCAGTCGTCGATCTCTTTCTGATAGGCCACGGGATCCACCTGGGGTGCGTGCCTGCCGCAGGCGGCGAGCAGGAGCGCGCAGGCGGCGGCGGTGAGCAGCGTGTTCTTGAGCATGCGGCAGTTTAGCAAAGACAGGAGCGGGTTCAGGCGTCCTGGAAGGTCCAGTGCCAAGGCTCGTAATTGATGCCGTGGGGGTTGTTCCGGGGATAAGACAATCTGAAGCCGTGTTCGCCCGCGTGCTGCACCAGCCAGGCGAAGGCGGCGGTGCTCTCGAAGCCCTGCTCCAGCGGCGGGCAGTCCGGCGCGGTGAGGTCGAGGGCGCGGCCGGTGTGGTGCTCGCTGTAGCCGGGCGCGGCATTGATCTTCAGTATCTCGGCGATGGACAGGCCGCGGTCCAGCTTGCGCTGGATCAGCGCGCACTGGTAGTCCACGCTGCGGAACGCGGACACCACCAGGATATGGACCTCATCCCGCGCGGCGGCGGTGTGCATCGCGCGCCAGGCCGCGGCGGCGCGCGGCGTGAGTTTCTGCTCACGGCCCAGCACGTCGCTGCCGATGCTCACGAGCTCCAGCGCTTCCTCGCACAGCGGCAGGCCGCGGCTCGCGCCGTAGTCGGCGGGGATGCCGAACTCGGCGTGGCGCGCGGCGATGGAGCGCCGGTAGTCCTGCGGCGTTGCCACGGTCACGCTCATCTCTTCTGGTAGGTGCCCACGAGCTCGGTCTCGGCCAGCACGTGGCCCTTCATGGCCGCCTCCAGCTCCGCCTTGGTGGGGCCGTGCAGGTCCGGCAGCTTGATGTCCAGCGCATACAGCTTGTGGAAGTAGCGATGCTTGCCGATGGGCGGGCAGGGACCGCCGTAGCCGGTCTTGTCCCAGTCGTTCTTGCCGTTGCGGCTGTGCTGCGGCGGGTGCTTGGAGGCGCCCTCGGCGAGGGAGGTCGCGGTGACCGGTATGTCGTACAGCACCCAGTGCACCCAGGTGCGCTGCGGCGCCGCCGGGTCCGGCGCATCCGGGTCATCCAGGATCAGCGCGTAGCTGCGGGTGCCGGCGGGCGCGCCGTTCCAGGCGAGCGGCGGCGAGATGTCGCCGCCCTGGCAGGTGAAGCGCGCATCCATGGCGCCGTTGTCTGAGAAGGCCGGCGAGGTGAGTTTGAACATGTTGGCGGCACACCCGCTGCTCAAGTACGTGCCCGCGAGGCAGGCGGCGAGTGCCAGGGAGACCGGACGGATTGGGGATACGCCGCGCATGCGGACAGTATAGGCGGCGCGGGCCCTACTTAAGAAACACCATCTTGCGCCAGATATGTCTACCCGTGAAAGCATGCAGCACCGCGGCGCCCACGTGCAGCGCCAGGTAAGCCGGGATCCAGACGGCGGCCCCTTCCTGGTGGATCTCCTTGAGGTCGTGCAGCCAGCCCGTCGCCCGCTCGCCGGGCGTGATCAACAGGCTCATCAGGGCGCCGGAACCACCCTGCCAGGTGAAGAGCAGGATACCCAGTCCCTGCACCAGCGCATTGAGTCCGCGGTGGGTCACCGGCTCCGGCAGCTTGAAGCGGCGCAGTGCCAGCAGGTCCGCTTTTACATAGGCGAGGCGTTCGCGGGTGTAAGGCAGCCAGGCGCTGAAGCGCAGCTCGCGCGGGCCGACGAAGCCCCACAGGAGCCGCAGCGCCAGGAAGGCCGTGAACGCCAGGCCCACGTACATGTGCAGGGTGTAACCCGAGTGGTCCGGCTTGTGGTAATCCCCTGCGTCTTCGCCTATCCACCAGGCCCACACGCCGAACACCACGAGCCCCAGGTGCAGCACGCGGGTGGGGACGTCGAGTTGGACTTCATCGGTGCGCTGTTGCATGGCCTTGTCCGGTCTACGGGTTGGGGAAGCGTATCTCATGCGCAAGCGCCCGGACTTGATCCAGGTCAACTCCGCTGCGGCCGCGCGCCCAGGAGCCGCGCCGGCAGGAACAGGATGGCGCGCAGGAGCTCGAACACCGCGTCCACCGTGAGGCCGAGCAGCCGGAACGGCAGCAGGATCAGCCAGATGAAGGGGTAGAGCACCAGCGCCACGAGCGCCAGCGGCCAGCACAGCACCAGCAGGATGAGCCAGAGGATGAGGCTGTTGAAGACGCGCATCGTGGCTCCGGGTCGGGTGGCCACCAGTAGTATATAAGGTCAGGGTGCGCGTTCCGGCGTCTCCTGGGCGCTCACCGCCCGCCAAGTCCCGGCGTGCCTTATGAACACGTCGGTGAAGCGGATACGGGTAGTGAAGGAGCCATCCACCGCCGCCGCCATGTTGAGGCCCGTCACCACCGCCGTATCCCCGTAGACGCGTACCTTCAGCTCGCTCAGGGTCTGCCGCATCCGCACCGGCGCGGCCGGGGCCGCCAGGGCGTCGGCCTTGCTGCGCAGCTTTCCCTGCCAGGAGACGTCGGTGAAATCGTCCGCGAGGATGGCGTCCAGCGCCGCGTGGTCACGCGCGGCCGCCGCCGCCGCCCAGCGCTGCTCCAGGTCCAGGAGCGTCCGTGCGTCGTCGGCGTGGGCCGCGAAGGGTAGCAGCGAGAACAGCAGGAGCAAGGTCTCACGCATGATCCGTCTCCAGGTTTCTTGTCGGATGATGCCACGCGGCGCGGCGGTGGCGGGTAAAATGCGCGCATGGACGTGACCGGCATCCTCGACAAGCTGAACCCCGCGCAGCGCGAAGCGGTGTCGGCGGAGGCCCGGCCGACCCTGGTGCTGGCCGGCGCCGGCAGCGGCAAGACCCGCGTGCTGGTGCACCGCATCGCCTGGCTCATACAGGTGGAGAACGTGTCGCCTTACGGCATCCTCGCCGTCACCTTCACCAACAAGGCCGCCGCCGAGATGCGCGGCCGGGTGGAGAAGCTCATGGGCGGCTCCGCCGGCGGCATGTGGATCGGCACCTTCCACAGCATCGCCCACCGCCTGCTGCGCCAGCACTGGCGCGAGGCGGGACTTCCCCAGGCGTTCCAGATCCTCGACTCCGAGGACCAGCACCGCCTCATCAAGCGCCTGCTCAAGAACCTGGATCTCGACGAATCGCGCTACCCGCCGCGCCAGGCCCAGTGGTTCATCAACTCGCGCAAGGACGACGGCCTCAGGGCCAAGAACATCCCGCCCAGCGAGGACCCGTTCACCGCCACCTTCCTCAAGGTCTACCGGGCTTACGAGGAAGCCTGCGAGCGCGGCGGCCTCGTGGACTTCGCCGAGCTCCTGCTGCGCGCCCATGAGCTCTGGCTCAAGAACCCGGAGCTGCTGGAGCACTACCGGCGCCGCTTCCGCCACATCCTGGTGGATGAGTTCCAGGACACCAACGCGATCCAGTACGCCTCGGTACGCATGCTGGCCGGGCAGACCGGCGTGCCGTTCGTGGTGGGCGACGACGACCAGTCCATCTACGCCTGGCGCGGCGCCAAGATCGAGAACATCCTGCGCTTCGAGAAGGATTTCCCCGGCACCCGCGTCATCAAGCTGGAGCAGAACTACCGCTCCACCGGCAACATCCTTAAGGCCGCCAACGCGCTCATCGGCCACAACACCACGCGCCTCGGCAAGAACCTGTGGACCGAGGGCAGCGAGGGCGCGCCCATCAAGGTCTACGCCGGCTACAACGAGCAGGACGAGGCCCAGTTCGTCATCGAGCGCATCAAGCAGTGGCAGGAAGGCGGCGGCGTGCGCCGCGACGTGGCGATCCTGTACCGCTCCAACGCCCAGTCGCGGGTGTTCGAGGAGCGGCTCATGCTGGAGGCTATCCCCTACCGGGTCTACGGCGGCCTGCGCTTCTTCGAGCGCCAGGAGATCAAGGACGCGCTCGCGTACCTGAGACTCCTGGAGAACCGCCACGACGACGCCTCTTTCGAGCGCGTCATCAACGTGCCCACCCGCGGCATCGGCGCCAAGAGCGTCGAGCTGCTGCGCGACCTCGCCCGGCGCGACGGCATCTCCCTGTGGGCGGCACTCGCCTCGGTGCTGGCGGACCCGTCCCAGCCAGGCCGCGTCACTGCCGCGCTCTCCAAGTTCGCCAAGCTCATCGACGAGATGGACCTCGCCATCCGCGGCCTGCAGCTCTTCGAGCAGGTGGACCAGATGCTGCACCAGAGCGGCCTCACCGAGCACTACCTCAAGACCGAGAAGGGCGAGCGCGGCGAGGCGCGGGTGGAGAACCTGGAGGAACTGGTCAGCGCCGCCCGCGGCTTCGTGCCGGAGGCGCTGGAAGGCATGACCGCGCTCTCGGCGTTCCTCTCCCACGCAGCGCTGGAATCCGGCGAGGGCCAGGCCGAGGCCTGGGAGGACTGCGTGCAGCTCATGACCCTGCACTCCGCCAAGGGCCTGGAGTTCCCGCTGGTGTTCATCTGCGGCCTGGAGGACGGCCTGTTCCCCCACGAGCGCTCCGCCGACGACCTGGAGGGTCTGGAGGAGGAGCGGCGCCTCTGCTACGTGGGCATGACCCGCGCCATGCGCGAGCTATATATGACCTACGCCGAGCAGCGCCGCCTGCACGGCATGGACAACTACGGCGTGCCCTCGCGGTTCCTGCGGGAGCTGCCGCCGGAACTCGTCGAGGAGATCCGTCCGCGGGTGCAGGTGACGCGGCCCTACAGCAGCCCCGTGAGCGCGGTGGCGCGGTCCGCCGCGCCGAGCGGCCCCGGCATGCACCTGGGGCAGCGGGTGCGGCACCCGACCTTCGGTGAGGGCGTCGTGCTCGATTACGAGGGCGATGGCGCGCATGCCCGCGTGCAGGTCAATTTCAAATCTGCCGGTTCGAAATGGCTTGTGGTTGCCTACGCGAACCTAACGTCGCTTTGAACTGACAACATTCCTGTTGGAATCCGTTCCGCCGCCTCCGGCGGCAGATTGTTTTCCGTCATTCCCGCGAAAGCGGGAATCCAGTCTAAATTCGGTGCGGCCTTCGGCCGCGGCCATTCAAGAGGGCGGGCTTCCGCCCCGCGGGCGGGTTACTTTTGGCGCGCCAAAAGTAACCAAAAGCGCTCGCCCGAAGCGCGGGGTGCCGAAGCGGCACCTGCCCTACGCTTCTCGCTCGCTGCGCAGCTTCACACACGAGGCATCCCTGCCTCGCGTGTGAAGGCGCCGCCATCCTGGCGGCGCCCTCCGGCTTGGCTTGCTCGCTGCGATGCTCGGCTCGCGCTACGGGGCAAGAGGAAGAGATGCGAGTTCTTCCCACCCCTTGGATGCCGGCGAGCACTGGAGCGAGCAAGGATGGCCGAAGGGCGCGGTCAGGGAGACCGCGCCCGCGCGAAGGGACAGGGATGTCCCGTGAGCGCGGCCCCGCAGCGAGCGAAGCGCGCAGCTTCAGCCCGCTTC